>JAEWEX010000102.1 GCA_023389135.1 Pseudomonadota bacterium
ACGCATGACCGACACGACCGCGACGCTGCCGCGCCGCGACCTGCGCATCATCGGCCTGATGGGCGCCTCGCACTTCTCCAGCCATTTCTTCCAGCTCGTGCTGCCGCCGCTGTTCCCGGCGATTCGCGCCGAGTTCGGCGTCAGCTACACCGAGCTCGGCACCGTGATCGCGGTGATGTTCGCGGTCTCCGGCATCGGCCAGGTGATCGCCGGCTTCCTGGTGGACCGCATCGGCGCGCAGGTGATCCTGCCGGCGGGCATCGCGCTGTTCGCCGGCGCCATGCTGCTGGCGGGGCTGGCGCCGGCGTTCTGGGTGCTGTTTCCCATCGCCGCCCTGGCGGGCCTCGGCAACAGCGTCTACCACCCCGCCGACTATTCCGTGCTGTCGGGCCGCGTCACGCCCACCAGGCTCGGCCGCGCCTACGCCGTCCACAACGTCACCGGTAGCCTCGGCTGGGCGGCGGCCCCGGTGACCATGCTGCTGCTGGCGGAGGCCTTCGGCTGGCGCGGCGCGCTGATCGTCGCCGGCATCGCGGGGCTCGTCTTCGCGGCCTATGTGGCGACCCAGCAGTCCGACATGGCGGTGCCGGCCAAGCCGCCGCGCCGGAGCGATGCCGGGCCGGCGGCGCCGGTGCTGTTCACCCGTCCGGTGCTGCTGTGCCTGCTCTACTTCACGCTCCTGTCCATCGCGCTGGTCGGCATGCAGAATTTCCTGCCGACGCTGCTGCCGCTGGTGCAGGGCGTGGCGCTGCCCTTCGCCGCCACCGCCACCACCGCCTATCTGGTGGCCGGCGCGGTGGGCTCCATGCTGGGCGGCATCGTGGCCGACACCACCCCCCACCACGCCCGCATCATCGGCGTCGGGCTGGTCTCCGGCGGCCTGGCGCTCATGGCGGTGGGATACGTGCCCATGCCGGCCGTCGCCGTGCTGGCCGCGGTGGTGCTGGCGGGCGTGCTGATCGGCGCCACCATGCCCTCGCGCGACATGGTGGCCAAGGCCGCGACCCCGCCCGGCAGCGAGGGCAAGGTGTTCGGCTTCGTCTATTCCGGCCTCGACATCGGCGCCATGATCGCGCCGCCGGTGATCGGCCTGCTGGTGGACTGGGGCCGCCCGCGGGAGGCGTTCCTGTTCGTGGCGGCGGCCCTGATCGCCACCGTGCTGGCGGCGGTGTTCGCGCGGCCGGCGCGGTAGGCTGCGTAACGCCCGTGCGTGCTTCGAGACGGGCGCGTGCCGCGCCCTCCTCAGCATGAGGGAGAGAGGAGCCCCGATTTCTGCCGGACAGGCAGCGCTCCATTCCTCCTCATGCTGCTGAGGAGGCCCGAAGGGCTGTCCCGAAGCACGCACGGCATGACCGCGGCCGGCTGAATCGGCGCGGGGTTGACACCCGCGCCGCGCCTGCGGACAAACCGGCGCCGCCAACACTGGACACCGGGGATGCCATGAGCCACGCCGATCTCGCCGCCACCATCGACGCCGCCTGGGACAACCGCGCGGAGGTCTCGCTCTCCACCACCGGCGCCGTGCGCGAGGCCGTGGACGAGGCGCTGGCCCTGCTGGACGCCGGCAAGGCCCGCGTCGCCGAGAAGTCCGGCCGCGACTGGACCGTGCACCAGTGGCTGAAGAAGGCGGTGCTGCTGTCCTTCCGGCTGAACGACATGGCCACCATCCCCGGCGGGCCGGGCGGCGCGGCCTGGTGGGACAAGGTGCCCTCCAAGTTCGCCGGCTGGGGCGAGGCGGAGTTCCGCGCGGCAGGGTTCCGCGCCGTGCCCGGCGCCATCGTGCGCCGCTCGGCCTATCTGGCGCGCGACGTCGTGCTGATGCCGTCATTCGTCAATCTCGGCGCCTATGTGGACAGCGGCGCCATGGTCGACACCTGGGCCACCGTCGGGTCCTGCGCCCAGATCGGCCGCAACGTGCATCTGTCCGGCGGCGTCGGCATCGGCGGCGTGCTGGAGCCGCTGCAGGCCGGCCCCGTCATCATCGAGGACGACTGCTTCATCGGCGCCCGCGCCGAGGTGGCCGAGGGCGTGATCGTGCGCCAGGGCTCGGTGCTGTCCATGGGCGTCTATATCGGCGCGTCCACCAAGATCGTGGACCGCGCCACCGGCGAGGTGTTCGTCGGCGAGGTGCCCGAATTCTCCGTCGTCGTGCCCGGCGCGCTGCCCGGAAAACCGCTGCCCGACGGCGCGCCCGGCCCGTCGCTCTACTGTGTCGTCATCGTCAAGCGGGTCGACGAGAAGACCCGATCTAAAACATCCATTAACGACCTTCTTCGTCTTTGAGCCGGGAAGTCTGTAAAATTTGAACTGAATGCCCCGGCCCGGCGTCGTAGCCCTGCCGGGGGCGTGGCGTGAGGCCAGGGTCCGCCTCTCCGGCGATGCGGAGGGGTTCGCCATGATTGTTCGTGCGTTCTGGTTCGACCTCGACGGGCGGCTCGCCCGCGCGCCCTTCTGGGGCGCGGTGTTCCTGATCCTGTTCACCAATGCACTGCTGGTGGCGGCGGCGCGCGCCTGGGCCGGCATCGTCGCGGCCGGCGTCGAGGGCTCGGCTCTGGCCGACGCCATCTTCGCCGCCGTCGCGCTTCCAGTCGGCGGCGTGCTGTTCGCCTCGGCCGTGGCGCTGTGCTCGCTCGTCGGCCGCCGCGCGCAGGACCGCGGCCGCGCCGCCTCCTACGGAATGACGCTGCTGCTCGCCACCGCGGGCTGGACGGCCGCGGCGCTGCTGGCGCCGGCCGGCGCCGTCCACACGCTGTCGGCTGCGGTGGCGGCCGGTTGCGCGCTGTGGCTCATGCTCGACCTGGGCCTGCGCCGCGGCACGCCGGACGCCAATGCCTACGGCCCCGATCCGCGCGAGCGGCGCGGATCCGCCGCGGACCGCTTCGGCTGCCTGCACGGCTGACGGCCATTGACCGCGTTCCCCCGCCGGGACAGGCTTCACGCCGGACCGGCCGGGGAGCATGCGTCATGACCATCGACTGGAACTACCTGTTCGCCTCCTTCGACGGCCGCATCGGCCGCCGCGACTTCTGGATCGGCGCAGGCCTGCTGCTCGCCGCCAACCTCGTCGGCCACGGCCTGATCGCGGTGCTGTTCGGCTCCGGCGCGATCGGCTCGGCGCTGAGCTTCCTCTACGGCGTCGCCCTCATGTTCCCAGGCTTCGCCGTGCTGGCCAAGCGCTTCCACGACCGCGGCAAGTCCGGCTGGTGGGGCCTGATCGCCTTCGTGCCGCTTATCGGCCTGATCTGGATCGTGGTGGATTGCGGCGTGCTGGAGGGCGATCCGGGGCCGAACCAGTACGGGCCGCAGCCGCGCCCGGCCCTGGCGGGCTGAGGCGGTTGACGCCGCCGGAGGCTTCGGATTTCCCTCCGATAGTGATATGATAATCATATGAAGATCGGAGGTCCCTTCGTGGCACAGCGCGTGACCTTGGGAAACTGGGGCGGCAATGTCGCCATGCGGCTTCCGCGGGATGCCGCGAGAGCGGCCGGATTCAGCGCCGGCACGACGGTGGAGATAGAGGCCCGCGCGGGAGAGCTGGTGATACGGGCGACGCGCCCCCGCTACACGCTTGCCCAGTTGCTCGCGGGCACCACGCCCGAGGCCATGCGCGACGCGTTCGAATGGGGGCCGGATGTCGGCCGCGAGAAGGTCCGTTGACCGCCGGACCGGCGCCGGACGAAGGCGAGCTGATCTGGACCGATTTCGACCCGCGCGTGGGGCGTGAGCAGGCCGGCCGTCGTCCGGCCGTCGTCGTGTCTCCGCGCGCGTTCGCGGAAGCGACCGGCTTTCTCATCGTCTGTCCTGTCACAACGCGAATACGTCCATTTGCATCGAGCGTCGTTCTGCCGGCGGGTCTGCCTGTGTCGGGGGAAATCCTGACCAGTCACATCCGCTCCATAGACTTCCTGGCGCGACCGGTCGCGCGCGTCGGCGCCACGGTGCCGCCTGAGACCCTCCTCGACCTGCGCGCCAGGCTTTCCGTTCTCCTCGGTATGGAGCGTTCCTGACATGACCGCAGACCCCGTCGCGCTGGCGCGCGATCTCGTTCGCTGCCCCTCCGTCACGCCGGCGGAGGGCGGGGCGCTGGACGTCCTGGAGCGCGTCCTCGCCGCCGCGGGCTTCGAGGTGCACCGCCCGGTGTTCTCCGAGCCCGGCACGCCGGACGTGGAGAACCTGTATGCCCGCATCGGGTCGGGCGCGCCCGTCCTCGTCTTCGCCGGGCACACCGACGTGGTGCCGCCCGGCGACGAGACGGGCTGGACCCGGCCGCCCTTCTCCGGCGAGGTCGCCGGCGGCGCGCTGTGGGGGCGGGGGGCGGTGGACATGAAGGGCGGTCTCGCCGCCATGGTCGCCGCGGCGCTCGGGCATGTCGCCGGGCACGGGATCGCGCGGGGCTCCATCGCCTTCCTCGTCACCGGCGACGAGGAGGGACCGGCCGTCAACGGCACCAGGAAGCTCATCGACTGGGCGATGGCGCGCGGCGAGCGGTTCGACCATTGCGTGCTGGGCGAGCCCACCTCCGTCTCGGCGCTGGGCGACACGCTCAAGATCGGCCGGCGCGGCTCGTTTTCCGCCACCGTCACGATCCGCGGCCGGCAGGGCCATGTGGCCTATCCCGAGAAGGCCGACAATCCCGCGCGCCGCCTGCCGGCCGTGATCGCGGCGCTGACGGAGCCGCTGGACGCCGGCACCGCGCATTTCCAGCCGTCCAACCTGGAGATCGTCGCGGTCGACACCGGCAATCCGGCCTTCAACGTCATCCCGGCGACGATCGCGATCCGGCTCAACGTCCGCTTCAACGACACCCACACGCTGGCGACGCTGGAGGCGCTGCTGCGCGCGCGCATCGAGGCGGCCGTGCCGGCAGGCGGCGTCGATCTCGTGCCCGCCGCGGGCAATTCCGAGGCGTTCCTCACCGCGCCCGGCCCGTTCGTGGACCTGCTGGCCGCGGCGGTGGAGGCGGAGACGGGCCGGCGCCCCGCGCTGTCGACCGGCGGCGGCACCTCGGACGCCCGCTTCATCAAGGACGTCTGCCCGGTGGTGGAGCTCGGCCTGGTCGGCGCCACCATGCATCAGGTCGACGAGCGCGTGCCGGTCGCCGAACTGGAGGCGCTGACACGGGTCTATGGCGGGGTGCTGGCGCGCTATTTCGGATAGGCGCGCCTCCGCTGTCATCCCGGACGGCGAAGACGATCCGGGATCCAGGACCACTGCCTATCCCGGATGAACCCGGGTTCCCGGATCCCGGCGCTCCGCTGCGCTGCGGCCGGGATGACATCAGAGTCTCGGTCACCCCTCCCGCACGACGCGGGAACTGCCCTGTCATCCCGGACGGCGAAGCCGATCCGGGATCCAGGACCACTGCCTATCCCGGCGAGCCCGTGTTCCTGGATCCCGGCGGTCCGCTGTGCTGCGGCCGGGATGACACCGGCCCGTCAATACTCCACCTTCACCAGATAGAGCCCCTGCGGCGGCGCGACCGGGCCGCAGGCGGACCTGTCCCTCGCCTCCAGCGCGGCCTTGAGGTCGCGCGCCCGCCAGCGGCCGTCGCCCACCAGCTTCAGCGAGCCCACCATGGAGCGCACCTGGTTGTGCAGGAAGGAGCGCGCGCGGGCGCGCACCACCACCAGCTCGCCCTCGCGGGTGACGTCCAGCCGCTCCAGCGTCTTCACCGGGCTTTTCGCCTGGCACTCGCTGGCGCGGAAGGTGGTGAAGTCGTGGTGGCCGACCAGCGCCTGCGCCGCCCGGTCCATGGCCTCGTGGTCGAGCCTGACCGGCATGTGCCACACCCGGCCGCGCTCCAGCGCCGGCGGCGGGCGGCGGTCGAGGATGAGGTATTCATAGGCCCGCGCGGTGGCGGAGAAGCGGGCGTCGAAATCCTGGGCCACCGCATCCGCGGCGAGGATCGTCACCGGCTGGCGCTTGAGATGGGCGTTGAGCGCGTCCCGCACCGTGTCCTGCGCCCAGTCGCGCGTGAGGTCCACATGGGCGACCTGGCCGCGGGCGTGGACGCCGGCGTCGGTGCGGCCGGCGCCCTTCAGCGTCGCCGCCTCGCCGGAAAAGGCGAGGATGGCGTCCTCCACGGCCTGCTGCACCGACGGCGCGTTGGCCTGCCGCTGCCAGCCGGCGAACGGCGCGCCGTCATATTCGATCAGGAGCCGGTAGCGCGGCATCGCTCAGCCGAGGGCGTCGAAGGCGGCCGCATGGCGCGCCGGGCCGCCGGCGGCCCGGCCGCGCCCGGTCAGCGCCAGCGCCTGCATGTGGGGCCCGTCCCAGGCGGTGCGCAACGCCGTCGCGGCGGCGGCGGAGAAGCCGGCGCGGGGATAGAG
>JAEWEX010000144.1 GCA_023389135.1 Pseudomonadota bacterium
GTCGTGGACCAGGAACTCGCCCTCCCCATACGTCATGTGTGCGGTCTCGCCGGGGCGGTAGTCGCGCTCGACCGGGGAGGCGCCGTTCAGCCGCGACGCGGCGCGGCCGGCGGTCAGGCATGTCCAGGAATAGTCCAGCACATGCCGGTGGAAGCCGATGCGCTCGCCCGGCCTCAGCCGGATGTACCACACCCGGGTGCGTTCGCCCTCGGAAACGAGGATGTGGCCGACGCAGGGGTTGAACCGGTTCGCCTCGAACTCGCGGGCGAGCTCCGGAGACATGTCGGAAGGTGTCTCGGCCATGTCGGTCTGCTCCTTCGCTGGCGCCGCGGCGGACCGCGGCCCGGCTACAGATTGTGCATGTTGTTCTCGAAATTGAAGAAGGCCTTGCGCCAGCGGGTCGCGACGATGCGCTCCGGCAGCCCGTTCAGGGTGAACGGGTCCTGGGCCACGAAGGCCTCGGCCTCGCCGCGCGTCTCCACGTCGACGATGTAGATGGTGCCAGTCATGGTCTCGCCATCGTCGGAAAGCTTGGCGCCCGCCCCCAGCAATCTGGAAGTATTCGCCTCAAGGAACGCGATGTGCTGGGGCCTGATCCGCATCCTGAGCTCCAGGCTGTCGGGCCTGTCCCAGGTTTCTACCACGTAGGGCATGGCGCTCTCCGGTCAGGGGACGATCTTCATCCGCCGCAGTTCCTCGAAGTGACCGAGGAACATCTTCTGGCTGTCGATGAATTCCATGAAGCCGAACTCGCGGCACTTGGTGGTGTCGGACATCACGTCCCAGTCGTTGGAAAAGGCGTAGTTGGTGAAGTGCCAGTTGGCCAGGCGCGACACGGGGTTGGGCTTAAGTCCATGCTCGCGGACGATCTCGTCCCATACATGGTCTCGACTTTCCATGAACTTCGGCATGTCCGTGGTTTCCACGCCGCCGGGCGCCATGCCGAAATGTTCGGCGAATGCGGGCCACAGGTTCTGGTAGCGGAAGAAGTCGCCGTTGGTGACGTTGAAGGCCTCGTTGGCGCAGGCCGGGTTGGTCGCCATCCAGACCATGGCGCGCGCAAGAAGACCCGAATCCGTTGCCTGGTAGATGGATGTGAAGGCGCCCGGCTTGCCCGGCCAGAACAGCGGCATGCCGTGCTTCTTCAGGATCGCGGCGTAGACGCAGATCATCGAGATGATGTTGAGCGGATTGCCCAGCGCATAGCCGCAGATCACATGCGGGCGCGCCGCCGACCAGGACCATGACTTGCCCTGCTGCAGCCCGGTCACGAAGTCCTGCTGGTCGTAGTAGAAGTGCGGCACGGAGATGCGCGGGTCGCTCTCCTTGGCCGGTGTCTTGAAGGGGCCGAGATACTGGCCGTAATACTTGGTGCCTTGCAGCAGGCAGATGTGCTGGAGGTTCTTCGCATTGCGCTCCACCACCGACAGCGCGTTGCGCGCCATGGCGGCGTTGGGCGCCCGCGTCTTGGCGAAGTCGGGATTGTCCCAGTACGCGGTGTAGAACACGTGGGTCACGTCGGCGAGGGGGGCGAGCCCCGCCTCGCAGCTCGCCGGGTCCATCAGGTCGACGGACACGAACTTCGCCGCCGTGTCGAAATACGGGGCGTTGCGCGATACGCCGATGACGTTCCAGTCGGGCTGGCTCTCGAGGTGGGAGACGATCGCGCGCCCGGACACGCCGGTCGCGCCGATCACAAGCGCGGTCTTCCTGGTCATCAGTGCTTCTTCCCTGCAAGCAGTGCCGCCGGCTGGACGTGCTCGGGCGGGGCCACGACGATGTTCTCGTTTAGGAGGATGGTCTCGCGGGAGCCGCCGGCCACCAGAGCGGCGAGGGCGTCGGAGCCCTCCAGCCGCCCGGCCGCCCGGCGCAGCGCGTCGGCGTCGGGGTACCAGGCCTCCAGCATGGCGTCGAAGCAGGCCTCGCTCTCGAACAGGTCGAGCGCGCCGCTGACGCCTGAATTGAGCTGCTGGCCCGCCTCGTCGACGCACAGGCGCACGGCGGCGGCGTCCAGCGCCGCGCGCAGCGCCGCATCGTCGGCGGCGGCCATGCGGGCGACGAAGCCGGCCCGGCTCTCGCCCCCGGGCCGCTTGATGCCGACCAGCAGCTTGAACGGCCGTGCGGCGCCGTCCGACGGCCGCTCGATCCAGCGCTCGGAGACCAGAAGGTGGTCGCGGCGGCCGAGATACTGCTTGGCGTCGTTGGAGCCGTTGCGGCCGATGTCGGTGGCGTAGGACCATTGCGCGCTGCGGCGGTCGTCGAACCAGAGCTGGGCGACGCCGTCGGCGGAGGGCTCGCCTTCCTCGATGGAGAACGACAGCACATAGCCGCGCAGCTTGGGGAATTCGGCCGCGATGGGGGCATGGATGCCGAGCCAGCGCGTCTCGAATTCGGGCCGCGTCATTCCTTCCCGGCGCTTCAGCACCGTGACGAGCTTGATCATGGCATGTCCCTGGCGTCGTCCCTGCGACGCGCGCCGGCATGGGCCGGTCGTTGCTTGTTTCGGCTGCCGATTATACGGGCGGCATGTTGCGCTTGAAGTCCCCTCCAGGACCCAACATGGTGAGCCCGCCGCAACAATGGGTGTGCTCGCCATGCAGCATGACGACATGAAGATCTATGTGACCGTGGTCGAGCAGAAGAGCTTCGCGGGGGCGGCCCGCCAGCTCGGGCTCACCCGTTCGGCGGTGTCGCGGCGCATTGACGGGCTGGAGCGGCGGCTCGGCGTCCGCCTGCTGGAGCGCACCACCAAGCACATCGCGCTGACCGACGCGGGCGACGTGTTCTATGTCCGCGCCAGCCGCATCATCGCCGACCAGCACGAGGCCGAGCTTGCGGTCAGCCAGTATGGCGCCAAGCCGCTGGGCACGCTCAAGGTGACATGCGCGGTGATGATCGGGCTGTACAAGGTGATCCCGCATCTGCGCGACTTCATGCGCGAGCACCCCGATCTCGCAATCCAGCTCGACCTGTCCGACACGCAGGATGACCCAAATCTCGAGCACCACGATGTGGCCATCACTTGGGGGCGGCTGCTGGATTCCTCGCTGATGGCGAGCCGGCTCGCCTCGACGCGGCAGATCATCTGCGCCGCGCCCAGCTACATCGAGGAGCACGGCCGGCCGGCGAACCCCGCCGAACTGCTGAGCCATAACTGCATCATCCTCAGCGGCTTCGGCTCCACGCAGAACGAGTGGTATTTCGAGAACGGCGACGGGGTGGACGTGGTCAAGGTCCGCGGCAACTTCATCGTCAACAGCGGCAACGCCGCCTACCAGGCGTTGCTGGCGGGGCTCGGCATCGGCCGGGTCACCGACGTGCGCGGCGGCGAGGACATCCGGGCCGGGCGGCTGGTGGAGGTCCTGACCGAGTTCGAGTGCCGCGACGCCGTCCCGATCTACGGGCTCTATCGCGGCCGCAAGATCGTGCCGCCCAAGGTGCGGGCGCTGATCGACTTCCTGAAGACGCGGATGAGCGCCGACCTTCCGATTCGCCGCTGATCCTCACAGGTCGCGGGCGACGCGGAAGCCCACATGGCCGGTGCCGGTGTCCGCAGGCGAGCCGGTGCGGGCCGCGATGCGGTAGCGGTGGCAGTAGGAGCGGTGGCACAGATAGGAGCCGCCCTTGAGCACGCGCCAGCCCTGCGCCCGCGCCTCGGCGTCGCGGCGTCGGGCGTCCTTCCTGAGCGAGCGCAGCCGGAACGGGTCCGCGCACCACTCCCAGGTGTTGCCCGCCATGTTGAACAGGCCGTAGCCGTTGGGCGTGAAGCTGGCGGCCGGCGCGGTGCCGCCATGGCCGTCGGCGCGCGTGTCGTGGTCGGGAAACCGCCCCTGCCAGATGTTGCAGGGGAAATGCGCCTCGTCGTCCGGCTCCGCCTCGCCCCAGGGATAGGTGGCGTCGGCCAGCCCGCCCCGCGCCGCGTGCTCCCACTCCGCCTCGGTGGGCAGGCGGCCCCCGGCCCAGGCGGCGAAAGCGGACGCGTCGCGCCACGAGACGTGGACCACCGGGTGGTCCAGGCGCGCGTCGATGGCGGAGCCCGGCCCTTCCGGCCGGTTCCAGCATGCGCCGTCGACGCGCAGCCACCATGGCGCGCCGTCAGAGGTCGGAGACTGCCGCGGATCGGCGACGAAGGCGTGGAACACCGGGGACCAGCCGAACACCTCCGCCTCGGTGACGTGGCCGGTGGCCGCGACGAAGCGCGCGAACTGGGCGTTGGTGACGGCGGTGCGCCCGATGGCGAAGGGCTTCAGGTCGACCGTCCGCACGGGGCCCTCGCCATCCATGGGGATCAGCGGACGGTCTGTGCCGATGCGCGCCGGGCCGCCGGGAATGTCAACGAGGTCCAGGCCGGGCATGGCCGCCGCGGCCGGCGCCGGCCGTGCGGTCGCGGCGCCCGCACCGTGGCGGGCCGGCGGGCAGCATCCGCTCATGGCGCGGTCATTCCACCAGCGAGGAGATCAGCAGCTCCTCGTCGCTCGGGGGCGCCCACAGCAGCTGGTAGTAGAGCGGCTTTCCCGCCGTATCGACCCCCGTCGCGCGGATGGCGAGCACGCAGGTGTCGTGGTCGATGCCGATCCAGTCCGCGATTTCCTGCGGCGGCTTCTCGATCCTCATGCGCTGCTGCACCCGGCGGGCATAGGTGCCGAATTCCTCCGCCAGCAGCTTCTTGATGTTGACACCCTCCAGCCGGCGCTTGGGCAGCGTCAGGAGCCGGCTGAACTGGCGGGCGCCGACATACATGCGGCTCGCCACCTGGAAACGGCCGCCGATCTCGATGGTGCGGTCGAACACCACGACACCGTCGGTGTCGCGACCCAGCACGTCGGTCCAGGGGCCGGTCTCGGCCGTGCGATGGCGGGCGACGACGCGGGTGTAGACGGGCAGCACGGTGTTGCCGTCGCGAGGGACGAAGCGGCAATGGAGCGGCTCCTCCATGCGCTTGCGGCGGTCGGCGACGAAGGTGCCGCTGCCCTGCCGGCGGACCACATAGTCCTGGGCGACCAGCTCGCGCAGCGCGCGCTGCACGGTGCCGAGGCTGAAGCCGGTGCGTGACGCGATCTCCAGCTCGGGGGGGAGTTGCAGGCCGGGCGGCCAGCGCCCGGTCTCGATCGCCTCCGCCATGCGGGCGCGCAGATGAGCGTATTTCGCCACGCCGAGCGGCACCGGCGTCGTGGCGAGCGATCCCAGGTCGGCAGAGGATTCAGTGTCGGACACGCGAGATCGATCCATCGGTTGACATAGCTATATAGCTATATCAGGGTTGACGCCAAGTGAGCCTGTCACTCGCATCAACGAAGCGGCCCACGCGGAGGACACTAGCATGCAGCCGAGCGAGCATCCGCTCCCGGAGGACGGCGCCCGCGCCGAGGCGATGAAGGATGTGCTCGCCGCTGCAGCGCTGTTCGGCGCCGGTGTGTTCGCCCTTGTCTGGATCCGGTCGACCGAAGCGCCCGGGGGTGGCGCGGCGGCGCCGGGCGCGCTCGACTTCGCCAGCGTGCCGACGCTGTGCTCCGTGATCCTGATCGCGCTTTCGGCGATCTATGGCGCCGGTGCGGTGGTCCGGTTCGCCGGCGCCCGCGGCGCGGTCTTCGGAGCAGGCTGGCGGCCGGGTGCCGTCGCATGGCGGCGCGTCGCGACGGTCGCGGGCCTCGTCGCCTATGTGTTCGCGCTGAAGGCGCTGCCGTTCTTCGTGGCGACGGCGGCGTTCCTGGCGGCGATGTTCGTGCTGTACGGCCACCGCGCGCCGGTGGCGGTGGCGACGGTCGCGCTGGCGGGCAGCGCCGTCCTGACCGGACTGTTCGTCTATGCGCTGCGGCTTCCCATCTGAGGCTCGCGGATCATGCTCGAACCCCTGATCGGCGGCTTCGGCGTCGCGCTGGAGCCCGTCAATTTCCTGCTCACGGCCGCCGGCACGGCGCTCGGCATCATGGTCGGCGCGCTTCCCGGGCTGTCGTCGCCCATGGCGATCATCGTGCTGCTGCCGCTGACCTACGGAATGGAGCCGATCCAGGCCCTGCTCCTGATGGTCGGCGTCTATGTCGGGACAAAGCTCGGCGGCTCCTATTCGGCGATCCTGCTGCGCACGCCCGGCACGCCCGCGGCGGCCTGCACCGCGCTCGACGGCTATCCCATGGCGCAGCGCGGCGAGGCGGGGCTGGCGCTGGGCTACGCCACCATGGGCTCGACCTTCGGCGGCATCTTCGGCTGGATCGTCGCGGTCTGCTTCGTGCCGGTGATCGGCGCCATCGCGCTGCGCTCGGCGCCCGCCGACATCGCCCTGATCGGCATCGCCGGGCTCATCATGGTGTCGGCCTTCGTCCGCGGCTCGCTGGTCAAGGGCCTGATCGGCGTCGTGCTGGGGCTCCTCGTCGGCACCGTCGGGCTGGACCCCGAGGCCGGCGTCGCGCGCTACACCTTCGGCATTCTCGACCTGATGTCGGGCGTGCCCTTCGCCGCGGCGCTGGTGGGGCTCTTCGGCGTCACCGTGGTGCTGAGCGACCTCGTGCTGATCGGGGACCGGGCGCACATCGTCGAGCGCAACGTGCGCATCGCGCTCCCGAAGTTGAGGGACGTCCTCAAGCGATGGCAGGCGGTGGTCACCGGCGGTCTCTACGGAACGATCGTCGGCGCGATCCCCGGCGTCGGCGCGGAAGGCGCGACCTGGCTCGCCTACGCGACCGTGAAGAAGCGGTCGAAGAACCCCGAGGCGTTCGGCACGGGCGTGCCGGAGGGCGTGCTGGCGCCGGAGGCCACAAACAACGCCACGACCGGCGGCACCATGATCCCGATGATGACCCTGGGCATCCCCGGAGACGGCTCCACCGCCGTCATGCTGGGCGCGCTGCTGCTGCACGGCGTCACGCCCGGCGTCACCATGATGCGCGACAGCGGCGACATCGTCTGGGGCATCCTTGCCGGGCTGCTGATCTCGACGCTGGTCATGTTCGTGCTGGGCTGGAAGGCGATCCGGATGTTCGTCTTCGTGCTGCAGCAGGACCGGTCCTGGCTGTTCCCGTTCGTGC
>JAEWEX010000247.1 GCA_023389135.1 Pseudomonadota bacterium
CCAGCAGCAGGCTGAACAGCGCGTTGCCGGCGACGATCGCCGGATGCTTGGCGCGCTCCGACCAGCGGTTGGACCGCGCCCGCGCCCGTGCGGACTGGGCCGCCTCGGCCTCCTGCTGGCGCCGCCGACGGCGCTCCACGCGGGACGCCTCCGGGGCCGCTGCGGCCACAGGCGCCGGCGCGGGCGAGCCGGCAGGCGCAGGCCCGCTCGGATCCTGTTCGGGGGTCCGTTCGTCGGTCATCGTCCGTCCAATGTCATGAGTCGCACTGTCGCGTCACGCCCGTCGCGGAATAGGCCGCGGAAATGTGGCGAAACGTCGGACGCCTCAGCCGTCCAGCCGCCGGAACACCAGCGACGCGTTGGTGCCGCCGAAGCCGAACGAGTTGGACAGCGCCACGTCGATCTGGCGCTGCCGCGGCGTGTGCGGCACCAGGTCGATGGCGGTCTCCACCGAGGGATCGTCCAGGTTGAGGGTCGCCGGCGCCACCTGGTCGCGGATCGCCAGCAGCGAGAAGATCGCCTCCAGCGCGCCCGCCGCGCCGAGCAGGTGCCCGACGGAGGACTTGGTGGACGACATGGAGATGCGGCCGGCGGCCTCGCCCACCAGACGCGTCACCGCGCCGAGCTCGATCTCGTCGCCCAGCGGCGTCGAGGTGCCGTGGGCGTTGATGTAGTCGATCTCCGACGGCTCCAGCCCGGCGCGCTTCAGGGCCGCCTTCATGCAGCGATAGGCGCCGTCGCCGTCCTCGGAGGGCGCGGTGATGTGGTAGGCGTCGCCCGACAGGCCGTAGCCGATCACTTCTCCGTAGATCTTCGCGCCGCGCGCCCGGGCGTGATCGAGCTCCTCCAGCACCACGACGCCGGCGCCCTCGCCCATGACGAAGCCGTCGCGGCCCTTGTCATAGGGGCGCGAGGCCTTCTCGGGCTTGTCGTTGTAGCCTGTGGACAGCGCCCGGCAGGCCGCGAAGCCGGCCACCGAAAGCCGGGTGACCGGCGATTCCGTGCCTCCGGCCACCATCACGTCGGCATCGCCGAGCGCGATCAGCCGGGCGGCGTCGCCGATGGCGTGCGCGCCGGTGGAGCAGGCCGTCACCACCGCGTGGTTCGGGCCCTTGAGGCCGTGCTTGATGGAGACGTAGCCGGAGGCGAGGTTGATGAGCCGGCCGGGGATGAAGAACGGCGAGATGCGCCGGGGGCCGCGCTCCTTGAGCGTGACGCCCGCCTCCGCGATGCCCTCGATGCCGCCGATGCCCGAGCCGATCAGCACGCCGGTGGCGTTCTGGTCCTCGGGGCTCTCGGGCTTCCAGCCGGCATCGTCGAGGGCCTGGGTCGCGGCCGCCATGGCGAAGACGATGAAGTCGTCGACCTTGCGGGCTTCCTTCGGCTCCATCCACATGTCGGGGTTGAAGTCGCCCTCGCCGTCACCGCGCGGGATCTGGCAGGCCACCTGGGCCGGCAGGTCGGACACCTCGAAGCGCTCGATCCGGGCGGCGCCGGACTGCCCGGCGAGCAGCCGCTTCCAGGTGACCTCGACCCCGCAGCCGAGAGGCGAAACCGTTCCGAGACCGGTGACGACGACACGTCTCATTGCAACCTCGACTTCAGCGGATCCGTGCCGTGCGGCAGCGGGTCAGCCGGCGTTCTTCTGGAGGAAGCTGACGGCGTCGCCGACGGTGAGGATGGTCTCGGCCGCATCGTCGGGGATCTCGACGCCGAACTCCTCCTCGAACGCCATCACCAGCTCGACGGTGTCGAGGCTGTCGGCGCCCAGGTCGTCGATGAAGCTGGCGTTGTCGGTGACCTTCTCGGCTTCGACGCCCAGGTGCTCGACAACGATCTTCTTCACGCGCTCGGCAATGTCGCTCATCGCTTGCTTCCTCAAGTGCTCTCTGTGGAGGTCTGTTCGACCGGGCAGGTCCAGGGTGTCGTGCGGCGTTGCCGGAAGGCCGGCGCCCGGGCCGCAGCCGCGGCGGGTTCAAGACCGCCGCCGCGCGTCCCGAAGACCAGAGTGGCCGGGTCGATAACACACTTTGTATGCCTTGGCCAGAACGCCCGGACGCCGCGTTGTCCGGCCGCAAAGCCCAAGAGAATCATCAGATCATCGCCATCCCGCCATTGACGTGCAGCGTCTGCCCGGTGACGTAGGACGCCTCCGTGCTGGCAAGATAGACCACGGCCGACGCCACGTCGCCACCGGCGCCGAGCCGGCCGGCCGGGATGCGGCCCATGATCGCCTCGCGCTGCTTGTCGTTGAGGGCGGCGGTCATGGGGCTCTCGATGAAGCCTGGCGCCACGCAGTTGACGGTGACGCCGCGGCTCGCGACCTCCTGGGCCAGCGACTTGGACATGCCGATCATGCCGGCCTTGGAGGCGGCGTAGTTGCCCTGCCCCGGATTTCCGGTGACGCCCACCACCGAGGTGATGCCCACCAGCCGTCCGTGGCGGCGCTTCATCATGCCGCGCAGCGCCGCGCGGTAGAGCCGGAAGCCGGCGGTGAGGTTGACCGCCAGCACCTGGTCCCACTCCTCGTCGCGCATGCGCATGAACAGGTTGTCGCGGGTGATGCCGGCATTGTGGACCAGGATGTCGAGCCCGCCCATGGCCGCCTCCGCCGCGCCGGCCAGCGCGTCCACGGCCGCCGTGTCGGAGAGGTCGCAGGGCGTGACGTGGGCCCGCTCGCCCAGCTCCGCCTTCAGCGCCTCCAGCGCCTCCGCGCGGGTGCCCGACAGCGCGACGGTGGCGCCCTGCGCATGCAGCGCCCGGGCGATGTCGCCGCCGATGCCGCCCGTGGCGCCGGTGACGAGCGCGGTCCTGCCGGTGAGATCGAACATGTGGAAAATATCCTTCAGCCGTTGCCGACGATCACGTCGAGCGCCGCGACCTCGGCGGGGGTGCCCACCGCGACGCCCTCGGCGCCCTCGGCGTTGCGCTTGACCATGCCGGTCAGCACCTTGCCCGCCCCGAGCTCGACGAAGCGGGTGACGCCCTCGCCGGCCATGAAGCCGACGCTCTCGCGCCAGCGCACCGTGCCGGTCACCTGCTCCACCAGCCGCCGGCGGATGTCCGCCGGGTCGGAGATCGGCCCCGCCACCACATTGGCGACCAGCGGCGCCGCCGGCGCGCGCACGTCCGCCTCGGCCAGCGCGTCCGCCATGGCGTCCGCCGCCGGCGCCATCAGCGCGCAGTGGAACGGCGCGGAGACCGGCAGCAGCAC
>JAEWEX010000264.1 GCA_023389135.1 Pseudomonadota bacterium
GGCCGCAAGATCAAGCTCCTGCCAGACGCCGCCACGGGAGCCCTCGGCCGTCTGCCCGTGGTGCTCGGCCCCGCGCTGGTGCTGCTTGCGCTGACGCTGCCGTTCCTGCCGGGCGTCGGCCGCTACCAGATCGATCTCGGCATCCTGGTGCTGACCTATGTCATGCTGGGCTGGGGCCTCAACATCGTGGTCGGGCTCGCCGGCCTGCTCGACCTCGGATACGTCGCCTTCTACGCCGTCGGCGCCTATTCCTTCGCGCTCCTGGCGACATCCTTCCTGCCGACCTTCGCGCCCGACCTCGTGCCCTGGGCGTTCTGGGTCTGCCTGCCGATCGCCGGGCTTCTCGCCGCGCTGTGGGGCGTGATCCTCGGATTTCCGGTGCTGCGGCTGCGGGGCGACTATCTCGCCATCGTCACGCTGGCCTTCGGCGAGATCATCCGCATCGTGCTCCTGAACTGGTCGGACTTTTCCGGCGGTCCCAACGGCATCGCCAACATTCCGCGTCCAAGCTTCTTCGGGCTTGAGTTCGACCGCAGCGACGAAGGTTTCGCGGCCGCCTTCGGGCTCAGCTACTCCACCAGTCACCGGCTGATCTTCCTCTACTACATCATCCTGACGCTGGCCTTCGTCACCAACTTCGCGACGCTGCGGCTGCGCAAGCTGCCGGTCGGCCGCGCCTGGGAGGCGATGCGCGAGGACGAGATCGCCTGCCGCTCGCTCGGACTGTCGGTGGTCAACACCAAGCTCACGGCGTTCTCCATCGGCGCGATGTTCGGCGGTTTCGCCGGCTCATTCTTCGCCACCCGCCAGGGCTTCATCTCGCCGGAGAGCTTCACCTTCATCGAATCCGCCCTGATCCTGGCCATCGTGGTCCTGGGCGGGATGGGCTCGCAGGTCGGCGTCGCCATCGCCGCGCTCGTGATGATCGGCGGCTTCGAGTATTTCCGCGGCCTCGAGGAATACCGGATGCTGGTGTTCGGCGCCGCCATGGTGCTGATCATGACCTGGCGGCCGCGCGGCCTGATCTCGACGCGCTCGCCCTCGGTCTACCTCAAGGAGAAGAAGCAGGTCGGCGCCGACATGGTTCAGGAGGGGCACGGATGACGCCGGCCCGCGACCTGATCCTGAGGGTCGAGCACCTGTCCATGCGCTTCGGCGGTCTTCTGGCCGTCGACGACCTGTCGTTCGACGCCCGCCGCGGCAACATCACCGCGATCATCGGCCCCAACGGCGCCGGCAAGACCACGGTGTTCAACTGCATCACCGGCTTCTACAAGCCGACCGAGGGCCGCATCGCGCTGGCCCACGGCTCCGAGCGGGCCTTCGAACATCTGGAGACGCTGACCCACAGCGCGGAGCAGCACTGGAACGACGGCGACCTCGGCCTCTACCTGCTGGAGCGCAAGCCCGACCACCTCGCCTCCAAGGAGGCCCGCGTCGCCCGCACCTTCCAGAACATCCGCCTGTTCGGCGGCATGACGGTGCTGGAGAACCTGCTGGTCGCCCAGCACCATCCGCTGATGCGCGCCTCGGGCATGACCGTGCTCGGCCTTATCGGCGCGCCCGCCTACCGCCGCGCCCAGGCCGAGGCGATCGAGCACGCCAAGTACTGGCTGGATCGCGTCGACCTGATGGCCCGCGCCGACGACCCCGCCGCGGGCCTGCCCTATGGCGCCCAGCGGCGGCTGGAGATCGCACGCGCCATGTGCACGCGGCCGGTCCTGCTGTGCCTGGACGAACCCGCCGCCGGCCTCAACCCGCGGGAGAGCGCGGAACTGAACGATCTGCTGATGTTCATCCGCGCCGAGCACGGTACCTCGCTGCTGCTGATCGAGCACGACATGAGCGTGGTCATGGAGATATCCGACCACGTGGTGGTGCTCGACTACGGCCGGAAAATCTCGGACGGCGACCCGGCCTTCGTCAAGAACGACCCCAAGGTCGTCGCCGCCTATCTCGGGGTCGACGACGACGAGGTCGAGAAGGTCGAGCAGGAGGTCTCGCTGTGACCGAGGCGCTGCTGACCGTCCGGGGCGTCAAGACCTATTACGGCAACATCATCGCCCTCAAGGGCGTCGACCTCGACGTCGCCACCGGCGAGATCGTCACCCTGATCGGGGCCAACGGCGCCGGCAAGTCGACGCTGATGATGACCATCTTCGGCAATCCCCGCGCCCGCGAGGGCGAGATCCGCTATGACGGCATCGACATCACCTCGATGCCGACCCACCGCATTGCGCGGATGTCCATCGCCCAGTCTCCCGAGGGCCGGCGCATCTTCCCCCGCATGACGGTCTACGAGAACCTGCAGATGGGGGCGGCGGTCACCGACGGCTCCCACTTCGATGCCGACATCGAGAAGATCTTCACGCTGTTCCCGCGGCTCAAGGAGCGCATCGGCCAGCGCGGCGGCACGCTGTCTGGCGGGGAGCAGCAGATGCTGGCCATCGGTCGCGCGCTCATGAGCCGGCCGCGCCTGCTGCTGCTGGACGAACCCTCCCTCGGCCTCGCGCCGCTGGTGGTGAAGCAGATCTTCGACGCCATCCGGGCGCTGAACCGCACCGAGGGCCTCACCGTGTTCCTGGTGGAGCAGAACGCCTACCACGCACTGAAGCTCGCCCATCGCGGCTACGTCATGGTCAACGGCGTCATCACGCTGAGCGGCACCGGCCAGGAACTGCTATCGCGCGAGGAGGTCCGCGCGGCCTATCTCGAAGGCGGGAGGCACTGAGACGCCATGGGCGTGATCTGGGAAAACTCCTTCGGCGTCTTCGTGCTGGTCACGCTCGTCCTCGGCGGCGGGGCCGCCTGGATGTCCGGCCGCGCCATGGCGGCGGGCTGGCGGCCGTGGTGGCATTCCGCGCTGTGGATGCTGGTGCTCGGCGCCGCCGCGCGCTTCATCCACTTCGCGCTGTTCGGCGGCACGCTGCTGTCGCCTTGGTTCTATCTGGTCGACACCGCCATCTTCATCGCCATCGCCGCGCTCGGCCACCGCTACACCCGCGGCCGGCAGATGGCGCGCCAGTACGGCTGGCTGGTGGAAAAGACTTCGCCCTTCACCTGGCGCCACCGCGCCGCAGGTGGAACCCCGCCCGCGGGCGGTTGACCGAAATGCGCGATCGGGCGTGACAAGCGCCGCAAAAAGCGCAGAATTCGAGGCAGTGGCGGGACATCCCCGCCGATCGCCTTCGACAGGGTTCTCAAGTCCAATCAAAGGGGACGTTCGCATGACCAAGAAACTGATGACAGGCGTGGCGGTCGGAGCTCTGCTGGCCTTTTCGGCTCCGGCCTATGCCCAGATCGTGATTGCCACCGCGGGTCCGATGACCGGCCAGTACGCCTCCTTCGGCGAGCAGATGAAGAACGGCGCCGAAATGGCGGTCGCCGACATCAACGCCGCCGGTGGCGTCAATGGCGAGAAGCTGGAGCTGCGCATCGGCGACGACGCCTGCGATCCGCGTCAGGCCGTGAACGTCGCCAACCAGCTCGCCAGCGACGGCGTGGTGTTCGTGGCCGGGCATTTCTGCTCGGGCTCCTCGATCCCCGCCTCCGCCGTCTATGACGAGGAGGGCGTGATCCAGATCTCGCCGGCCTCCACCAACCCTGACTTCACCGAGAAGCGCCCCGGGCCCGGCATCTATCGCGTCTGCGGCCGCGACGACCAGCAGGGTGCGGTCGCCGGCGCCTATCTCGCCGAGACCTTCAAGGACAAGCCGATCGCGATCCTCCATGACCGCACGGCCTATGGCCAGGGCCTGGCCGAGCAGACCCAGAAGGCGCTGAACGCGGCGGGCGTGAAGGAGGCCATGTTCGAGGCCTACACCGCCGGCGAGCGCGACTACTCCGCGCTGGTGTCGCGGCTCAAGGCCGAGGGCGTGGCCGCGGTCTATGTGGGCGGCTACCACACCGAGGCGGGCCTCATCCTGCGCCAGATGCGCGACCAGGCGGTCGACGCGCAGATGATCTCCGGCGACGCGCTCGTGACCGACGAGTTCTGGTCGATCACCGGCGACGCCGGCCAGGGCGTGCTCATGACCTTCTCGCCCGACCCGCGCGGCAATGCCGAGGCGGCCGAGGTGGTGAAGCGGTTCGAGGCCAAGGGCATCAACCCCGAGGGCTACACCCTCTACACCTACGCCGCGATCCAGGCCTGGGCGAAGGCGGTGACGGAAGCCGGCGGCACCGACTACGAGGACGTTGTCGCCAAGCTGAACGAGCTGGAGTTCGACACCGTGATCGGCAACCTGCAGTTCGACGACAAGGGCGACGTCGACCTGCCCGGCTACGTCTTCTACGAGTGGAATGCGGGCAAGTACGCCCAGGTCAACTGATCGGGCGAACGATCCGGCCTGGTGAAAGCGGGCCCGTCCCCCCGGGGGCGGGCCCGTTCCGTATGGGTCAGCCCAGGCGTCCGAGCGCCGGGAACATCTCCAGCAGCCAGAACGCGAAGTCGGCCATCCAGCCGAACAGGAAGGCCAGCCCCACCAGCACCAGCAGCACGCCGGTGATCTTTTCCACCAGCCCCAGATGCGCCTTGAACCGCTGGAGAAACGCGGCGAAGGGCTTCGCCGCCAGCGCCGCCACCACGAACGGCGTGCCGAGCCCGGCAGAGTACAGCGTCAGCAGCCCGGCGCCCCGGGCGACGGTCGCCTCCGACGCCGCCACCGCCAGCACCGCCGCCAGCACGGGACCGATGCACGGCGTCCAGCCGAAGGCGAAGGCGAGACCCATCACATAGGCGCCCCAGAGCCCGACCGGTCGCCGGCTCTGGAACCGGGCTTCGCGAAACAGCAGCCCGATGCGGAACACGCCGAGAAAGTGCAGTCCCATCACGATGATGGCGACCCCGGCCGCGATGGTCAGCACGTCGAGATATTGCCTCAGCACCGCGCCGAACATCGAGGCGGTGGCGCCCAGCGCCACGAACACGGTCGAGAACCCGGCGACGAACAGCAGCGCGGCGGACACCGCCCGACCGGTGGCGTTGCGCGCCGCGACCGCCCCGCCCGCCACGTGGTCGGCCGTCGCGCCCGCAAGATATGTCATGTAGGCCGGCACAAGCGGCAGCACGCAGGGTGACAGGAAGCTGAGGAGCCCCGCGAGGAACACGAGCGGCAGGCCAATGTCGGCGGTCATGGGATGTCCCGGTGACGTCTGCCGCCCCTTCTCGCGCCACGCGGCGAATGGCGCAACCGCGACAGGCCGTCACTCCCTGGATCGTGAGGCCCGTCATTCAGGCCCGGCCCGCTGGACAGCATCGGCGCCTTGGCCGGACACTGCCTTGAAATACGCATGCTTCACCGGGAAAGGTCCGGCGCCAGAACAGAAACACCCCGGCACCGGGATCGACCCACATGTCCGCAGCCCCCATCCGGCCCGCCACCGGGCCGATCCTCGCGCCCGTCGCCGCGTTGCTGGTCAGCGTCGGGCTGCTGATCATGGGCAACGGGCTGCAGTCCACCCTGCTGCCGATCCGCGCCGGCTTCGAGGACTTCTCCGCCACCGACATCGGCCTGCTGGGATCGTTCTACTACATCGGGTTCATCGCCGGCTGCCTCGCCGGCCCCTACATCATCATGCGGGCCGGGCACATCCGCACGTTCACGGCGCTGGTGGCGCTGGCGTCCGCCGCCGCGCTTGCCCATCCGCTGGCCATCGACCCTGTGGCCTGGATGATGTTCCGCGCCCTCACCGGCTTCTGCCTGGCCGGGCTCTACCTGGTTATCGAGAGCTGGCTCAACGAGCGCGCCACCAACCAGACGCGCGGCGTCGTCATGTCGTCCTACATCGTGGTCAACTTCTCGGTGATCACGGTGGGCCAGCTCCTGGTCACGCTCTACGAGCCGACATCGTTCGCGCTGTTCTCCCTGGCCTCGATCCTGGTGTCGCTCGCCGCCGTGCCGGTGGCGCTGACGCGCTCGGCGCAGCCGGCGCCCATCACCCTCGTGCGCTTCCGGCCGAAAAAGCTGTTCGCGCTGTCGCCTGCGGGTGCGGCGGGCGTGCTCATGATCGGCGTGATCAACGGCTCGTTCTGGTCGCTCGGGCCGTTCTACGCCCGCGGCACCGGTCTGAGCGTCACGGCCACCGCGATCTTCATGTCGGTGGCGGTCGTCGGTGGCGCGCTGGCGCAATGGCCGCTGGGGCGCATCTCGGACCGCTTCGACCGTCGGCGCGTGCTGCTCGGCATCTGCCTTGCGACGGCCGCCGCCTCGCTGGGGCTGACGCTGCTCGGCGGCATGTCGCCGGCGGTCCAGCTTGCGCTCGGCTTCCTGTTCGGCGCGACCTCGCTGCCGGGCTATGCGATTGCCGCAGCCCACACCTACGACCATGCCGATCCGTCCGACTATGTGGAGGTCTCGGCGGGCCTCCTGCTGCTGAACGGCATCGGCTCGGCGGCTGGGCCCATCGCGGCGGCGCTGCTGATCGGAAGCTACGGACCGCTCGGCCTGTTCGCCTTCACCTGCGGCGTGGCATTGGCGCTGGCGGCCTTCGTGGTCACGCGCCTCAGGGCCCGCGCGCCCGTGCCCGCCGCCGCCAAGGAGGATTTCGACCTCGCCAGCACGGCGGCCGTGGTGGTGGCCGGCGACACCGAGGCGCTGGAAGCATCGCCCCTGGTCGGCACGGAGGAGGAACTCAAGCGCGAGGCGGACGAGGCCGCGTGACGCGCCCCGCCTTGCCCCGCCACCACCGGTCGCGCTAGAAGACGCCCAACATCACGACATCCCGACGCGAGGAATCCGCCACATGGCCGGCCGTCAGTTCGTCTATTTCATGCAGGGCCTGTCCAAGACCTATGCCGGCGGCAAGAAGGTGCTGGAGAACGTCCACCTCCAGTTCTATCCGGACGCCAAGATCGGCATCCTCGGCGTCAACGGCGCCGGCAAGTCGACGCTGCTGCGCATCATGGCCGGCACCGACAAGGATTTCTCCGGCGAGGCCTGGGCCGCGGACGGGGCCACGGTGGGCTACCTGCCGCAGGAGCCACGCCTCGACGAGACCAAGACGGTCCGCCAGAACGTCGAGCTCGGGGTCGCCGCGAAAAAGGCGATCCTCGATCGCTACAACGAGCTGATGATGAACTATTCCGACGAGACCGCCGACGAGGGCGCGCAGCTCCAGGACGTCATCGACGCGCAGAACCTGTGGGACCTGGACAGCAAGGTGGACCAGGCCATGGAGGCGCTGCGCTGCCCGCCGGACGACGCCGACCCGAGCACGCTGTCGGGCGGCGAGCGCCGCCGGGTCGCGCTGTGCAAGCTCCTGCTGGAGCAGCCCGACCTCCTGCTGCTGGACGAGCCGACCAACCATCTGGACGCCGAGACCACACAGTGGCTCCAGAACCACCTCAAGAACTATCCCGGCGCCGTCCTCATGGTCACCCATGACCGCTACTTCCTGGACAATGTCACCGGCTGGATCCTCGAGCTCGACCGCGGCCGCGGCATTCCCTACGAGGGCAACTACTCCTCGTGGCTCGGCCAGAAGCAGAAGCGGCTCGAGCAGGAGGGCCGGGAAGACGCCGCCCATCAGCGCGCCATCGCCCGCGAGAGCGAGTGGATCGCCGCCTCGCCGCGGGCGCGCCAGGCCAAGTCCAAGGCCCGCATCCAGCGCTATGACGAACTGGTCCAGAAGAGCCAGGACAAGGCCCCGGGCACCGCGCAGATCATCATCCCCGTGGCCGAGCGCCTCGGCCAGAACGTGATCGACCTCGACGGCGTTTCCAAGGGCTATGGCGACCAGCTCCTGATCGACGGGCTCACCTTCAAGCTGCCGCCCGGCGGCATCGTGGGCGTCATCGGCCCCAACGGCGCCGGCAAGACCACCCTGTTCCGCATGATCACCGGCCAGGAGAAGCCGGATGCCGGAGACATCCAGGTCGGCGAGAGCGTCCAGCTCGGCTATGTCGACCAGTCGCGCGACGCGCTGGACGCCAACAAGACGGTCTGGGAAGAGGTGTCCGGCGGCAACGACATCATCTATCTCGGCAAGCGCGAGATCAATTCGCGCGCTTACTGCTCGGCCTTCAACTTCAAGGGTTCCGACCAGCAGAAGAAGGTCGGCGTGCTCTCGGGCGGCGAGCGCAACCGCGTGCATCTCGCCAAGATGCTCAAGTCCGGGGCCAACGTGCTGCTGCTGGACGAGCCGACCAACGACCTCGACGTCGACACGTTGCGCGCGCTGGAGGAGGCCCTGGAGGACTACGCCGGCTGCGCCGTGGTCATCAGCCATGACCGCATGTTCCTCGACCGCATCGCCACCCACATGCTGGCCTTCGAGGGCGACAGCCACGTGGAGTGGTTCGAGGGCAATTTCGAGGACTACGAGGAGGACAAGAAGCGCCGCCTCGGCGCCGACGCGGTGGAGCCCAAGCGCATCAAGTACAAGAAGTTCTCGCGCTGAGCATGCCGGCGCGGCCGGAGCTTATCCCTTCGGCCGCGTCATCTGGAACAGCGTCGTGACCTCCGCATAGTCGCGATAGCCGCAGCGCGCGATGGTGCCGGCCGCGGTCATGTCGAACAGCCCGTCGGCGAGATAGGCGTCGTCGATGTGGACGCCGACCACCTGACCGATCACCAGCAGCCGTCCGGTCGCCTTCCCGGCCAGGTCGGCCAGTTCGACCACCTGCAGGACCCGGCATTCCAGCGCCGCCGGGCTCTCCGCCACCCTCGGCGGCGCCACCAGGCGCGACGGCGCGGTGGCGAGACCTGCATGCGCGAACTCGCTGGCCCCCGCCGCCAGCGGCGCGGATGTCAGGTTGACCTGCTCGGCCAGACGACGCGTGGCGAGGCTCGCCACGAACGCGCCCGTGGCGCGCGCATTGCTCGCCGAATGCTTGGCGCCCTCGCTGGAGAACCCGACGATGGGCGGATCGGACGAGAAGGCGTTGAAGAAGCTGTAGGGCGCCAGGTTGACGCGGCCCGCCCCGTCCAGCGTCGATATCCAGCCGATCGGCCGCGGCGCGACGATGGCCTTGAACGGGTCGTGCGGCAGCCCGTGGCCACCCTTGGGCTCGTAGAACACGCGCTCAGCCCTTCCACCAGGTCACGACGTCGTCCAGCGCCGGCCGCGGGCGGTCCGACGGCGCCAGGTCCGGCGTGCCGATATGGACCAGGCCCGCCACCTGCTCGTCCGCGCCGACGCCCAGCGCGTCCAGCGCCGCCCGGTCGGTCGCCGCCCAGCCGGTCAGCCAGTTGGCGGCGAACCCCATGGCATGGGCCGCCACCACGAGGTTCATGCAGACCGCGCCGGCGGACAGCACCTGCTCCCATTCCGGGATCTTCGGGTGCGGTGCCGCCCGGCTCACCACCACCACCAGCAGCGGCGCGTCGTGGAGGCGCTTCTGCTCCTCCTCGACCCGGTCCGCCGGCAGGTCGGCGGTGCCCGACCGCCGCAGCGCCCACAGCCGGTCGCCCAGCACCTGCCGCTCCGCGCCCATGGCGACGATGAACCGCCAGGGCGCGAGCTTGCCATGGTCGGGAACCCGCGCGGCCAGCGTCAGCAACCGTTCCGCTTCCTCCCGGGTCGGCCCCGGCGCGACGAGGAAGCGGGCCGGGACGGAGCGGCGGCGATTGAGGAGGTCGATGGCGTCGGACGACATGGGTATCCTGTCTCTTGGGTCTGGCGCGGAGTGCCCGCATGATGCAGATACACGCCCTGCCCGCAACAGCCGCACGCCCATGACCGACACCGACAAGTCCGGCCAGCTTACGCAGGAAGAAGCCATTCGCCGCATCAAGGCCATCGCCGCGCAGATGGCCGAGCGGAACGCGCAATTCGCGAGGGACGTGGAGGCGCGGCGCGCGCGGGGCAAGCTGGAGCCCGAGGACGGCGACCGCTTGCTCAGACTGATGCTGGCGTGCCTGGCGCTCGGTCTCGTGGTCGGCGGCATGATCGGCGTCGATACCGACCTCGCCCTGCCGGCAGCGCTTCTGGCTCTCATCGGCCTGCCGCTGCTGTTCCTCATCATGCCCTCGCCCTTCAGGCTGCGCAGCCGCTCCCGGGCCCAGTCCGAGGATGCGCGCAAGATGCGCGAGCACCGCGACCGCATCCGCCGCGAGCAGGCGCGGATCGAGACGCAGCGCTGCCGCTGAGTTGTGCGTTGCGTCTTGAAAAAGCCCGAGGTTCATGGAACGAAGCGCTCATGCGGATCGTGTCTGCGTCGGCGTTCGCGCCAGTCGTCCTCGCGGCGGCCCTGACGGTCTGGTCTGCCCCTGCCGGGGCGCAGATCAACCTTCCGCTCGCGCCGCGCGATGCGCCCATAACGCTGCCGCCCGCGGGCGGGCCGCCCTTGGCGCCGCCCGAGCCGAGAAGCCGGCCGCTTTCTCCCGTAAGCCCCGCCGCACCCACCAAGACGGTGCTTGCCATGACCGCCTATTTCGAGCGCGGCAGCGGGGCTATCCCGGCCGGCGTTTTGTGGCGCGTGTTCTCCGACCAGGAGGACGTCAACGGCAACTTCCCGCTGGTCGCCGAATCGGACGAGCCGCAGCCCCTGTTCACGCTCGACCCCGGCGGCTACGTCATCCATGCCACCTACGGCCTCGCCAGCCAGACCCGGCACGTGGTGCTGGGCTCCCAGGCGGCATCTGCCGACATCATGCTCAATGCGGGCGCGCTCAGGCTCACCGGCCTGATCGGCGACGTGTCGATCTCCGCCGAAGACCTGACGTTCACGATCCTGCGTGAGGAGGACGGCATCGAGCAGCCGGTCTATGACGGGGCGAAGCCCGGCGACATCGTGCGCCTGCCGGCCGGCCTCTACCAGGTGGCCTCGGTTTACGGCAACGCCAACTCCCGCATCCAGGTGGCGCTGACCATCGAGCCCGGCCGCATCACCGACGCGACCGTGCATCACAAGGCCGCCCGCGTGGCCCTGAAGCTCGTCAATCCCGGCGACGCCGTCGCGATCCCCGATGCCAGCTGGAGCGTGCTGACGCCCGGCGGCGACGTGGTGTCGACCTCGCTCGGGGGCCTCGCCGAAGTGGTGCTCGCGGAAGGCGACTACGTGGCCGTGGCGCAGCACGACGGCCAGAACTTCCAGAAGGAGTTCTCGGTGGATTCCGGCGAGACAACCACCGTGGTCGTCGAGCGCCGGGCCGCCTCGGCCCTGGGCGGCCCGTAGTCGCCCGCCCTACGCTGCGTCGCCGAGGTCGGGCGCCAGCGCCTCCTTGGCCAGCAGCGCCACCGCCTCGTCGAGCGACAGCGTGGTCTGGTCGGGGGAGCCGAGCCGCCGCAACGACACCAGGCGCTCCGCCGCCTCCTTGCGCCCCACCACCACGATGGCCGGCACCTTGGTCACGGAGTGCTCGCGCACCTTGTAGGAGATCTTCTCGTTGCGGAGATCGCTCTCCACCCTCAGCCCGGCCTTGCGCATGGTCGCCGCGACCTCCGCGGCGTAGTCGTCGGCCTCCTGGGTGATGGTGGCGACCACCGCCTGCACCGGCGCGATCCAGAGCGGGAAGTGGCCCGCAAAATGCTCGATCAGGATGCCGATGAAACGCTCCATGGAGCCGCAGATGGCGCGATGGACCATGACGGGTGTCTTCTTGCCGCCGTCGGCGTCCACATAAAACGCGCCGAACCGCTCCGGCAGGTTGAAGTCCACCTGCGTCGTGCCGCACTGCCAGTCGCGGCCGATGGCGTCGCGCAGCACATACTCGAACTTGGGGCCGTAGAAGGCGCCCTCACCGGGGTTGATCGCGGTCTTGATGCGATTGCCGGACTGGGCCTCGATCTGCTTGAGCACGCGCATCATCACGTCCTCCGCATGGTCCCACGAAGCGTCCGCGCCGACCCGCTTCTCCGGCCGGGTCGACAGCTTCACGACGATCTCGTGGAAGCCGAAGTCGGCGTAGGTGGAGAGGATCAGGTCATTGATCTTCAGGCATTCCTCGGCGAGCTGCTCCTCGGTGCAGAAGATGTGGGCGTCGTCCTGCGTGAAGCCGCGCACCCGCATCAGCCCGTGCAGCGCGCCCGACGGCTCGTAGCGGTGGACAGAGCCGAACTCGGCGAGCCGCATGGGCAGGTCGCGATAGGACTTCAGCCCGTGCTTGAAGATCTGGACGTGGCCGGGACAGTTCATGGGCTTGATGGCGAAGACGCACTCGTCCTCGGTGTCGTCTCCGGCCGAGGTCGCAGCGAACATGTTCTCCTTGTACCAGCCCCAGTGACCCGAGGTCTCCCACAGCGACTTGTCCAGCAGCTGGGGCGCGTTGACCTCCTGGTAGTCCGCCTTGAGACGCCGGCGCATATAGGCCACGAGCTCCTGGAACATGGTCCACCCCTTGGGGTGCCAGAACACCGTTCCCGGCCCCTCCTCCTGGAAGTGGAACAGATCCATCTCGCGCCCGAGCCGCCGATGATCGCGCTTCTCGGCCTCCTCCAGCCTGTGGAGATAGGCGTCGAGTTCCTCCCGGGTCGCCCAGGCGGTGCCGTAGATGCGCTGGAGCTGGGGATTGTTGCTGTCGCCGCGCCAGTAGGCGCCGGCCACCTTCATCAGCTTGAAGGCGTTGCCGACCTTGCCCGTCGACGTCATGTGCGGCCCGCGGCACAGGTCGAGCCACTGGCCCTGCCGGTAGATCTTGAGGCTTTCGCCAGCCGGGATCGCGTCCACCAGCTCGACCTTGAAGTCCTCGCCCTTCTCGCGGAAGAACGCCTTGGCCTGGTCGCGGCTCCACTCTTCCTTGGTGAACGGCGCGTCGCGGGCGATGATCTTCCTCATCTCGCCCTCGATGGCCGCGAGGTCGTCGGTGGAGAACGGCTCCTCCCGGTAGAAGTCGTAATAGAACCCGTTCTCGATCACCGGACCGATGGTGACCTGCGTCCCCGGGAACAGCCCCTGGACCGCCTCGGCAAGCACATGGGCGCAATCGTGCCGGATCAGCTCCAGCGCCCGCGGATCGTCTCGGGACACGAACTCGATGCGCGCGTCCGCCGTGATCGGATCGGACAGGTCGGCGACCCGGCCGTCGAGCGCCATGGCGACCGTGCGCTTGGCCAGCGACGGCGAGATGCCCCTGGCGATATCGAGCCCGGTGGTGCCGGCGGGATAGGGCCGCGCGGCGCCGTCGGGGAAGGTGAGGATGATCTCTCGGGGGGCGTTCATGTCGGTCCTTTCGGCTCACTCCTGCGAACGAGGCAGGTAAGCGGAATGCCGGCGGCCGCCGGCGGGAGGCGGTGTTTTGCGCAGCGCCGGGCGGCGGGTCAAGCCATGACGCGATCCACAGGCCACGAAGCCTGTTCCCGCCACAATTTTGCCTCAACCGGCCAACCGGCATAAGGTCGCGCCCGGTGGAGCCGTCCGATGGACGATCCGACGCCGCGGCGAACGTCGCGGACATGCCACCCCACCTCCGGCGCCGCCCATCGTCTTTGCTGCGGGCCGGACCTGTCAGGCGGCAATCGCGCCGCCCAAGAGACGGAGCACGCCATGAGCGACGAGCGCGACGACCTGCAGTCGGCCGCCTTTCACAAAGGTATGCAGGAGCAACTGACCGCGGATGCGGGCTTCCTCAAGGGGCTGAACCCCGCAGTCGCGCTGTGGTCGAAGTTCATCGTCTTCGCACTGGTCGTCTATGCTGCCGTCTGGACCGAACAGGCGGGGGGCGTCTTCACCGCGATCAACACCTTCATTCTCTCCAGCCTGAAATGGTATTATATCGGCCTGGTCGCGACCGTTCTGTTCTTCTGCGTCTACCTCCTGTTCTCGCCATACGGCAATATCCGTCTCGGCAAGGACGAGGACCGACCGGAATTCAGCTATTTCTCCTGGTTCTCGATGCTGTTCGGCGCTGGCATGGGCATCGGGCTGGTGTTCTGGTCCATCGCCGAGCCGATCTATCATTTCCAGGACAACCCGTTCATCGGCGCGGGACGCGGGATCGAGCCGTCAACCGGCCAGGCAGCGGACGTCGCCATGCGGCTGACGTTCTTCCACTGGGGCCTGCACCCCTGGGCGATCTATGTCGTGGTCGGAATGGCGCTGGCCTATTTCGCCTATCGCAAGGACCTGCCGCTCACCATCCGCTCGGCCCTGTACCCGCTGATCGGCGACCGCATCTACGGCCCGATCGGCACGGCGGCCGACGTGCTGGCGATCTTCGGCACGGTGTTCGGCGTCGCAACCTCGCTCGGCCTCGGCGTCCAGCAGATGGCGACCGGCCTCCATGAACTGACCGGCATCGGCTTCTTCGTCACGGTGGCGGAGGACGGCACCCAGTCGCCCAACATCGCCGCCATGCTGGTGCTGATCGTGTTCATCACCGGCCTCGCCACGCTGTCGGTGGTCTCCGGCGTCGGGAAGGGCATCAAGATCCTCTCCGAACTGAACCTGTGGCTCGTCATCGCGCTGATGGTGTTCCTGCTGGCCTTCGGACCGACCGTCTATCTGCTCAACTCCTATCTGAAGTGGATCGGCGACTATCTCGCCCATGTGGTGCCGCTCAGCCTGTGGTCGGCGACCGCCACCAGCTACGACGAGTGGCAGCGCTCCTGGACCGCGTTCTACTGGGGCTGGTGGATCGCCTGGGCGCCCTTCGTCGGCATGTTCATCGCCCGCATCTCGCGCGGGCGCACGATCCGGGAGTTCATCGGCGGCGTGCTCCTGGTACCGACCCTGCTTGCCTTCCTGTGGCTCACCCTGTTCGGCGGCACCGCCATCAACCTGCAGATGGCCGGGGCCGGTGATATCGTCGCCGCAGTCAACGAGGACCTCACCAAGTCGCTCTATGCCACCATCGCGGCCATGGACGCGCCCTCCGTTCTGAAGACGCTCGCCGCCGTGGTGGCGACGGTCCTGATCGGGACCTTCTTCGTCACCTCTTCGGATTCCGGGACACTGGTGGTCAACACCGTCATGTCCATGGGCGACGAGGAGCCCCCGATCCTGCATCGGGTCATCTGGGGCGTTTCGGAGGGCGCCGTCGCCGCGGTGCTGCTGCTGGCGGGTGGGCTCAACGCATTGCAGACCGCCTCCATCGCCGCCGCCCTGCCCTTCTCGGTGGTGATGGTGCTGATGGCGATCGGCCTGATGCGCTCGCTCAGGGCGGAGAACCTTGGACCGTCATACGCCACCGCATCCGGCCGCGTCGTCCATGGCGGGCTGGAGCCGCGCGGCCCTCAGAGCTGAGACGGGGAGCCGTCCTCATACCGACGGGACCTGCCTGGCCACCGTCCATATCGCCACGGTCGCGACCAGTGCGACGCTTCGGGCGTCGCCTCCGGCACCGGATCGTAGCCCGAAGTGCCCCAGGGCTGGCAGCGGCAGATGCGGGCCGCCGTCATCCAGCCGCCGGCCCACAGGCCGTGCCGGCCGATGGCCTCGTCTCCGAATTCCGAGCAGGACGGCATGTGCCGGCAGGTGCGTCCCGCCAGGGCCGAAAGCGTGTAGCGGTAGCCCTTGATCGGCAGCCTTGCCGCGGTTCGCACGGGCCGGCGCCAGTCCAGACCCGGCATCTCGCCCGACATCTCGCCGCTCAGGCCGCCGGCTGGGCGGCGCGCGCGGCCTCGATCTGGCCGATGGCGTCGACCACCGCGTCGAAGGTCAGCATGGTCGAAGCGTGGCGCGCCTTGTAGTCGCGCACCGGCTCCAGAACCTTGAGGTCGTCCCACTTGCCCGACGGCGGCGCGCCGCTCTCCTTCAGCATGCGCCGCATGGCCTCGCGCAGTTCGCGCAACTCCTGCGCCGACGATCCGACGATGTGACGCGCCATCACCGACGAGGACGCCTGTCCGAGCGCGCAGGACTTGACGTCATGGGCGAAGTCGGTGACCCGTCGCCCTCCATCACGAGATCGACAGTGACAGTTGAACCGCACAGCCTGGAATGAGCGGTGGCCGAGGCGTCCGGGCGTGCCAGCCGCCCGACGCGCGGGATTTCTCCTGCCAGCTCAAGGATGCGCCGATTGTAGAGGTCGTCGAACATCGCGTCTCGATCCGAATTGGGCCGGGGCTGCCTCCCGGCCTCCGGACACTATATAAGAGCCCGGTGGCCGCGCGACACGGGTGCGCGGAATGGTCCGGCCGGGCTCCATCGACGTATGAGGCCATTGTGCAGTCCGGGAGAGTAGACAAGATGGATGCCGTAGTGACCCCGCTGTCGGCGCGTCAGGCCGAGATCGCCGAAAAGGCCGCCGTCCCCCGCCCGACCCGGGACGAGGCGGAGGCCGCCGTGCGGACGCTGCTGGCCTATATCGGCGACAATCCGGAGCGGGAAGGCCTGCTCGACACGCCGCGGCGTGTCGTCAGGGCCTTCGACGAACTCTATGGAGGCTACGACCGCGACGGCCGCGAGGATCTGGCCCGCGTGTTCCAGGAGGTCGGCGGATATGACGACATGGTCGTCGTACGCGACATCGAGTTCCATTCCCATTGCGAGCACCACATGGTGCCTTTCGTCGGCAAGGCGCACATCGCCTATTACCCGGCCGAGGGCGTGGTCGGCCTGTCCAAGCTCGCCCGGGTGGTCGACGTCTATGCCCGGCGGCTGCAGACCCAGGAGAACTTGACCGCCGAACTGGTTCAGGCGATTGACGAGGGCCTGAAGCCGCGGGGCGTCGCCGTGATGATCGAGGCCGAGCACATGTGCATGGCCATGCGCGGCATCAGGAAGGCGGGGGTCTCGACGGTGACCACCCAGTTCACCGGCATCTTCCGGGATGACCCGGCCGAGCAGGTCCGCTTCATTTCCCTGGTGCGCGACCGGCGCTGATCCTGCCGGCTCCCGCGCCGGTCGCGAGGGTCGACACCGATGAACAGCCGCTTCGCCCCGAGGGGCGACCACGCCGAGATCGAGGGCGGCGTCGCCCTTGCCCCGCGCTTCGACGCCGACGGCCTGATCGCCTGCATCGCGACCGACGCAGAGACCGGGTCAGTCGTCATGTTCGCCCACATGAACGCCGACGCGCTCGCGCTCACCATGGAGACCGGTGTCGCGCACTACTGGTCGCGCTCGCGCCGGAAGCTCTGGCGCAAGGGCGAGGAAAGCGGCCACGAGCAGCGCGTCGTCGAGATGCGCATCGACTGCGACCAGGACGCGATCTGGATCCGCGTCGACACCGGCGGCACCGGCGCCAACTGCCACACCGGCCGCAAGGGCTGCTTCTATCGGGCGATCCCGCTGGGGCGCGCGCCCTCGCGCGACACGGCCCTGACCTTCGTGGACGACGAGCCGCTGTTCGATCCGTCCAGGGTCTATGCTGCACCGCCAAAAAGCTGACGCGAAGCCATGGCATGCTCCGATCGTTCACGCTTTGTGAGCGAAGCCGGGCCGACACTCCCATATCCGATGTGAGCGCGTCCGCAGAGAGTAGCCGCGGTGTTCATGGATCGAACGGAACGCAAGAGCTCCAATCCCTGTGATACCAGCGGCCCGCCGCCGGTCGGCGAGGATGCGCGGCCGGGCAAGCCGGTGATCGGCCTGTCGCTGGGCGGCGGCGCGGCCCGCGGCTGGGCGCATATCGGTGTCATAAGGGCCTTGACCGATGCGGGCGTCAGGCCCGACGTGATCGCGGGCACGTCCATCGGCGCGGTGGTGGGAGGGTGCCATGCCGCCGGCAAGCTCGACGAGCTGGAGGACTGGGCGCGCAGCCTGACGCGTCGGCGCGTGTTCTCGCTGCTCGACCTGTCCATCGCCGGCTCCGGCCTGATCGGCGGCACGCGGCTGCGCGAATTGCTCGAGCGGCAGATCGGCGGCCTGTGCATCGAGGATCTCGGCATCGGCTTCGCCGCCATCGCCACGGAGATCGCCACCGGCCACGAGATCTGGCTGACCCGGGGCCGCCTGATCCAGGCGGTACGCGCATCCTACGCGCTTCCAGGCATCTTCGAACCGGTCAGGCTCGGCGGGCGCTGGCTCATGGACGGCGCCATCGTCAACCCCGTGCCCGTCTCCACGGCCCGCGCCATGGGCGCGCGGCTGGTGGTGGGCGTCAATCTGCATGGCGATGCCTACGGCCGCGGTGCCGTCGTCCCGGGCCACGGCACCGACGATGACGACATGGCCGAGGCCGGCCGCTTCACCGACGCAAGGCGGCGGCCCGCACTGTCGGCGGCGCGCAGCCTGTTCGCGCGCCAGTTCACCGGCGCCTCCGCCGGCATGCCGCCGGGCATCTCCACCATCATGCTGGAGGCGTTCAACATCACGCAGGACCGGATTTCCCGCGCCCGTCTCGCCGGCGATCCGCCCGACGTCCTGATCACGCCGAAGATCGGCCGCATCGGGCTGTTCGAGTTCCACCGCGCCGCAGAGGCCATCGCGCTGGGTCGCGAGGCCACCGAGCGGAACCTGGACGCCATCCTGGAATCGCGCACCGCGCTGGCCTGACGGCGTCGCGGTGCCGACTTCGTGCTCCGGCGGCGGTCAGCCGCTTGCGATATAGGCCCGCATGGCGCTTGCCTCGGCCTCGATCTCGGCCAGCCTGAGCTTCACCACGTCGCCGATGGAGACGATGCCGCCGAGCCGGCCCTCCGCGATCACCGGAAGGTGGCGGAAACGCCCCTCCGTCATGCGCTCCATGACCTGCGCCACCGTTTCCTGGGGAGTGGTGGTGACGACCTTGCGGGTCATGTGGTCGGCCACGGTGTCGGCGGTGGCGTCGGCGCCACGGACCGCCAGCGCGCGCACCACATCCCGCTCAGACAGGATGCCGGCGACCGACCGGTCGTGGCCGGTGACGACCACGGCGCCGATGCGCCGCTCCGCCATCATGGCGATTGCGGCCTCCATGGAGGTGTCGGGGCTCACCGTCACCACCGCGGGGCCCTTGCCCTGCAGAATGAGCGCGACCGTCATAGGCGTTCCTCCTCGCGTTCTGGGAGGCGGCGCTGTTGATCGCGCCTGCCCTGCGACCTGCGGTCGCAGGCAGGAATGATCGCCCTGAAACCGCTTGTGGATCAAGCGGATTCCCGCGGCACGATCCAGCCGTGCCGCGGCGTCGGGTCGAACCAGCGGAACAGGGCGAGCCCCGCGAGAAACCCGCCGATATGCGCCTGCCAGGCGATGTTGCCGCCGGATCCGATGCCGAACACCAGATTGACCGCGAACCAGATCGTCACGAACGCCACCACGCTGCGGTTGCGGAACACCGACGACAGCGGCGCGGCGGGCATCCGGTTGGCCCCGACGCCGATGCCGCGCATGGGCCCGAGCGGCCCGCCATTGGCGAACACGAAGCGGATCGCCGCCGCAGTGACGCCGCTGACCACGGCCGAGGCGCCGATCATCGGCACCGGCTCGCCCCAGTGAAACGGCAGGTGGAAGGCCGCTCCCGCCGCCGCCGTCACCGCCGCGAAGGCCAGGAACCGCGTCGCGCCGAACCGCCAGCCGACCGGGCTGCCGAACACCAGCAGCCACAGCGAGTTGACCGCCAGGTGGGTGATGTCGCCATGCAACAGGCCATAGGTCACGAATGTCCACGCATCCGCGGCGAGCCCGCCCGGCGCCTCGCCCTCGATGGGGCCGCCATAGCGCGCCGGGATGAAGGCGAAGCGCAGCAGCACCTCGATGTCCTGCCCGGGCGACAGCAACGCCCGGATGCCATGGATCGCGCAGAATGCGGCGATGGTGCCGAGCACCACTGCCGGCGCATTGATGGCCGGCTCGCGGGTTAACGACACTCTGAGGTTTCCGCACGGGTTGCCATGGCGCCCAGATGGCCCGCCCGCCCGGCAAGAGCAAGGGCGAAGGTCCGGATCGGCCTGCGATCCATGGGAAAATCGGTCCGGGCCTGCCGCGCGACGCCAGCGGCGTCCAAGGGCGCCACCATCGCCCGTCCCCAGCCCCTGTGGGAAAGGCGGCCGCCGCCAATGGTCGCCGCCTCTTGGGCGGCCGGCAGCCCGGCCGGCGCTTCTCCACAAAGCCGGCGAGAAATTAACCTTAAGCAATGGTTACCCTCGCCGGGCTCCATGCCCCCTGCTTTAACTCGACCTGTCCCCGGCGAGCGAGGCCGCAAGGCGCGTCGGGCGGGGATGACGGCGCCCGCCAGGCCGGCAGTTTCGTGGCGTAGAGCGAGCAGCATGAAGCAGCGGGCGACACGGGATCTCTTTGCCTTCTGGAACGAGCTGCGGGGCCCGCGCTCAGCTCCGGACCGGGCCGAGATCGACCCCGCGCGGCTCGCTCCGGTCCTGGGCAACGTTTTCCTGCTGGAGACCACGCTTGCAGGCATGACGCGGATCCGGCTCGCCGGAACGCATCTGTGCGCGGCCTTCGACGCCGAGCTGCGTGGCCGCGACTTCTGCGAACTGTGGCGCGGCGAGGACCGCGCCGCGATACGCGAGCTGGTGGAGACCGTGGGCGAGGAGCGTGCCGCGGCGGTGCTCGGCGCGCAGTGCCGCGACGGTGTCCGCGACATCGGCGCAGCCGAGATGATCCTGCTGCCGCTGCGGCGCGGCCGCGACCGCATCGAGGCCATGATCGGCGCTTTCACCCGCCACGCGGCAGGCGCCCTGCCCGGCCGCACCCTCGAGCTGGGCCTGGACACCCGTCGCCTGTCCTGGCCGAGCGGGCGGCGGCCGAGCTCGGAGCGGCGGGTTCCGGTGCTTGCCCATCCGGATGCGCGGCGCTACGGGCCGCTCTATGTCTATGATGGGGGAAGGTTCTGACGCATTCGCGCCCAAAAGGTTACGCTTCGTCAACCTGCGGTGCTTAATCTTGTCTTTGCTGTTATCGCCGGGAACACCGGCCCGCCCTAGCATCGAGTTCGGATGTTACCGCTCGCTCAGCCTACGTCGAAGCCCATGGAACGCCGCAGGCACCAGCGGGTGTCCGTGTCGTTGCTCGGGCGTTACATGCTGAGCGACCGGCGCGAATATCCTTGCCAGACTGCGGACATGTCGCCCGGCGGCATCAGCATGATCGCGCCTGTGGCCGGCGAGGCCGGAGAGCGGGTGATCGCCTATCTCGACCATATCGGTCGTGTCGAGGGCGTCATCGTGCGCAAGCTCCCGTCGGGTTTCGCCATGACGCTCACCGCCACCGCGCGCAAGCGCGACAAGATCGCGGCGCAGCTGACCTGGCTCGCCAATCGCCACGAGCTCAACCTTCCGGAAGACCGCCGCCACGACCGCGTGGAGCCGCGCAACAACCGCTCCGTGATCGTCATGCCCGACGGCGCCGAGGAGCCCTGCGTGGTCATCGACGTGTCGCTGTCCGGCGCGGCGCTCCAGACGGAATCGCGCCCGGAGGTCGGCTCGCCGGTCATGCTCGGGCGGACCCACGCCAATGTGGTGCGCCACATCGACCGCGGCATCGCGGTGGAATTCACCCGGCCGCAGACCATCGAGT
>JAEWEX010000285.1 GCA_023389135.1 Pseudomonadota bacterium
GCTCGGCGAGGTGGTCGAGGCGCTCACCGCCGAGCACCGCGCGCGGCTTCTGGCCGCCGAGATGGAGGCCGGGTGAGCGGCGCCACCCGCGGCGCGGCGGTCCTGGACGGCCGCGGGCGGCTGCGCGCGGCCGGCGTCGCGGAGGCCGATCTCGACGCGCGTGTGCTGGCGGAGGCCGCGTTCGGCTTGAGCGCCGCCGATTTCCTCGCGCGACCCGACGCGCCTGCCTCGGCGAGGGAGATCGGCCGCTACGACGCCTTCATCGAGCGCCGCATCGCCGGCGAACCGGTCGCGCGGATCCTCGGCCGGAGGGAGTTCTGGGGGCTCGACTTCGCGCTGGGGCCCGACACGCTGGTGCCGCGACCCGACACCGAGACCCTCGTGGAGGCCGTGCTGGCCCATGTGCCGAACCGGGCCGCCTCGCTGAACATTCTCGACCTCGGCACCGGAACCGGCTGCCTGCTGGTGGCCCTGCTCTCCGAATATCCCAATGCCCGCGGCGCCGGGGTCGACCTGTCGCAGGGCGCGGTCGCGGTCGCGGCGGCCAACGCCGGGCGCCTCGGCGTCGGCCACCGGGCGCGCTTCGTCCGCGGCTCCTGGACCGACGGCGTGTCGGGCCGCTTCGACGTCGTCGTTTCGAACCCGCCCTACATCCCCGCGGGCGAGATCGCCGAGCTGGAACCGGAGGTTCGCGTCCACGATCCTGCGCTCGCGCTGGACGGCGGCGCCGACGGCCTCGACGCCTACCGCGCGCTGGCGAAGGCGTTGCCGGGCGTGCTCGCCGCCGGCGGCGTCGCGGTGCTGGAACTCGGCATCGGGCAGGAGCACCCCGTCGCAGCCCTCATGGCCGCCCACGGCCTGGCCCGTGCGGCGCCGGTTCACCGTGACATTGCCGGCCGCCCCCGTGCGCTGGCCGTGCGGCGATCGGACCCCGCCGCCCCGTGAAAATCCGCTTGGAAACGCGGATTCATCGGGGTAGTGTCCGTTTGGCCGCGACTGGCGATGATTCCAAAGTGGATCGCCGGGAAGAGCGGCGCAGCGCCGACGTCGGTCACCGGTCACGCTCCCTGGAGCGCCCGGGTTGGTTCGGGGGAACCCGCGCCGACCGTCAGGCAGATCCGAAACACAGCGCTCCGGATCATCCCGCGATCCAGTGTCCGGTCACGACCGTGGCACCTTCCATCGCCGGATTGGGCTCGGATGGCGCGTGGCTGGAAACAGGACATTGCAGCGAAGACACGACGCCATGAGGCATGGACAGCAGAAGCGGATGCGCGGGCGCAACCGCCGTGGTCCCAATCCGATGTCGCGGAGCTACGAGTCGAACGGTCCGGATGTGAAAATCCGGGGCACCGCCGCCCACATCGCCGACAAATACGTGCAGCTCTCGCGCGACGCGCTCTCCTCGGGAGACCCCGTCGCGGCCGAGAACTACATGCAGCACGCGGAGCACTACTACCGCGTGCTCGCCGCGGCCCAGTCGCAGTTCCAGCCCTCCGTTCCCATCGTCCGCGCCGACGACGACCGCGAGGAGTATGAGGACGACGGCAGCCTGCGCTCCGACGGCGACAGCCGCGACGACGGCGACGACGGCGACGACGCGCCGATGCCCGGCCAGCAGGGTGGGCAGCAGGGCGGCCAGCAGCAGGGGGGCCATCAGGCCCAGCCGCAGCATGACGGCCAGCCCCGCCAGAACCGCCAGCGCGACGACCGCCCCGCGCGCGACGACCGGCCCCGCGAGGATCGGCCCCGCGACGACCGTCCTCGCGAGGATCGTCCCCGTGACGACCGTCTCCGCGAGGAGCGCCGCCCCGACCCCCGCCCGCGCGCGGCCGCCCGGCCGGTCGACGAGGAGCAGCCGGAACTGCCGGCCTTCATCACCGGGGGCGGCAATGGACGGGCGCCTGACGCGCCTTCGGAGGACGCCCCGGAAGCCGAGGCGCCTGCCGCTCCGGCCCGCCGCGGCCGCCGGCGCCGCTATGCCCGTGGCGAGAATGGCGGCCCCGAAGAGACCGCCGCTCCGGCAGGCGAGGAGCACGCCCCGGCCGATTGAGCGGCCGGCGGCTCAGCCGACCACGATGGGTTGTCCCGGCGCCAGCGTGCCGGGCGCCGTGACTTCGCCGTAGACCCCGCACACATTGTCGTCCGTGACATGCTCGACTAGGTCGATCATGTCGAGGTCCCGCGCGCCGCTTCCGGGTTCGACCTCGGTGGCGGCGCAACGCGTCGTGGTCTTGAAGATCTTCATCTGCACGCCGTCGCCGATGCGCACCGTCGAGGCCACCCAGTGGCGCTCGGCCCAGGCCGGCAGCCCGTCGATATAGAGGTTCGCCCGGAACCGCAGCGGATCGATGCTGCGCCCGGAATGCGCCTCCAGCGACCGCACGCTGGCCAGGTTGACGATGGACACCGCCTTCTGCGGCACGTCCGAGAAGCTGTGGCCGGCGGCCTCCACGACGCGCAGCGCGCCATCCCGGCCGGGCCCGCGATAGGGCGCCAGCGCCGCCGCGACCGCCTCCCGGCCCGCCGCGCTGCGAAGGTCCGCCCGCAGGATCGGCCGGCCCTCGTCCGACAGCGTGAGTTCTCCGGTGGCCGCATCGTGGCGGCTGGCGAGCGAGGCCAGCGGCGCGTCCTTCATCAGGCACAGGAACGCGACCTTGGGCAGCCAGGCCGGCGCGTCCGGATCGAAGCGCGGGCCGCCATGCTCCACCGCATAGACCCGGTCGTTGGGGAAGGTGCGTCCCGGCGTGACGTCGATCCGGTCCAGCGGCTCGGCCGAGAGCCCCTTCACGGGATAACGGAACAGCGAGACGACGCTCGCGGCGGCGGCGGTTTCGAGCATCGCGGATGATTCCCGGATCGGTGCGGAGAAGGTGAGGGTGCCCCCTTTTGTTGCCCTTAGGCAACACCCATGTCTGGTCACGGACGGGCGCGGCGGGCCATGACGGGCGCCGCGGCCGGGCTTGCGAGAGGACGGCGACCATGAACATCGAGAAATACACCGAACGCGCCCGCGGGTTCCTGCAGTCGGCGCAGACATACGCCCTCGGCGAGGGACACCAGCAGTTCCTGCCGGAGCACATCCTGAAGGTTCTGCTCGACGATGCCGAAGGCCTCGCGGCGGGTCTGATCGGGCGGGCCGGCGGCGATGCCGCCCTTGCGCGCACCGCGGTCGCAGCCGCGCTGTCCCGCGTCCCCAAGGTCGAGGGCGGCGGCGCCGGCCAGCTCTACCTCGCGCCGGCAACCGCCCGCGTGTTCCAGGCGGCGGAGACGGCGGCCGACAAGGCCGGCGACAGCTTCGTCACGGCCGAGCGGCTGCTGCTGGCGCTGGCGGTGGATGCGTCCACCGAGGCCGGCAAGGCACTGAAGCAGGCGGGCGTCAGCCCCCAGAGCCTCAACGCCGCCATCGAGGCGCTGCGGCAGGGCCGCACGGCGCAGTCGGCCACCGCCGAGAACGCCTATGACGCGCTGAAGAAGTACGCCCGCGACCTCACCCAGGTCGCGCGCGAGGGCAAGCTCGATCCCGTCATCGGCCGCGACGAGGAGATCCGCCGCACCATCCAGGTGCTGGCCCGGCGCACCAAGAACAACCCCGTGCTGATCGGCGAGCCCGGTGTCGGCAAGACCGCCATCGTCGAGGGTCTCGCGCTCAGGATCGTCAATGGCGACGTGCCCGAGAGCCTCAAGGACAAGAAGCTGCTCGCGCTCGACATGGGCTCGCTGATCGCCGGCGCGAAGTATCGCGGCGAGTTCGAGGAGCGGCTGAAGTCCGTGCTGCAGGAGGTCACCGCCGCGGCGGGGGGCATCATCCTGTTCATCGACGAGCTGCACACTATCGTTGGCGCCGGCAAGACTGAAGGCTCGATGGATGCCGGCAACCTGCTGAAGCCGGCGCTGGCCCGCGGCGAACTGCACTGCGTCGGCGCCACCACGCTGGACGAGTACCGCAAGCATGTGGAGAAGGACGCAGCTCTGGCGCGGCGCTTCCAGCCGGTGTTCGTGGACGAGCCCGCGGTGGAGGACACCGTCTCCATCCTGCGCGGCATCAAGGAGAAGTACGAGCTGCACCACGGCGTGCGCATCGCCGACGCCGCGCTGGTCGCGGCCGCCACGCTGTCCAACCGCTACATCACCGACCGCTTCCTGCCCGACAAGGCCATCGACCTGGTGGACGAGGCCGCCGCACGTCTGCGGATGCAGGTGGACAGCAAGCCCGAGGCGCTGGACGAGCTCGACCGCCGGATCATCCAGCTCAAGATCGAGCGCGAGGCGCTGAAGAAGGAGACCGACGCCGCCTCCAGGGACCGGCTCGTCACGCTGGAAAAGGACCTGGCCGATCTGGAGGAGCGCTCTGCCGCCCTGACGTCGGCCTGGCAGGGCGAGAAGGACAAGCTCGGCCGCGCGCAGAAGCTCAAGGAGGAGCTCGACCGCGCCCGCGCGGAGCTGGAGCGCGCCCAGCGCTCGGGCGATCTCGCCCGGGCGGGTGAGCTTGCCTATGGCGTGATCCCCAGGCTGGAGAAGGAGGTCGCCGAGGTCGAGGCCGCCGGCGGCCACGGCGCCATGGTCGAGGAGACCGTGACGCCGGACCACATCGCACAGATCGTCTCGCGCTGGACCGGCGTTCCCGTGGACAAGATGCTGGAGGGCGAGCGCGCCAAGCTGCTGCGCATGGAGGATGAGCTCGCCCGCCGCGTCGTCGGGCAGGCGGAGGCGGTCCAGGCCGTCTCGACGGCCATCCGCCGCGCGCGGGCCGGGCTGCAGGACCCCAACCGGCCCATCGGCTCCTTCATGTTCCTCGGCCCCACCGGCGTCGGCAAGACCGAGCTCACCAAGGCGCTCGCCGCCTACCTGTTCGACGACGAGGCGGCGCTGATCCGCGTCGACATGTCGGAATACATGGAGAAGCACTCGGTCGCCCGGCTGATCGGGGCGCCCCCCGGCTATGTCGGCTACGACGAGGGCGGCGCGCTCACCGAGGCGGTCCGCCGCCGGCCCTACCAGGTGATCCTGTTCGACGAGATCGAGAAGGCCCACCCGGACGTCTTCAACGTCCTGCTCCAGGTGCTGGACGACGGCCGCCTCACCGACGGCCAGGGGCGGACGGTCGACTTCCGCAACACGCTGATCGTCATGACCTCCAACCTCGGCGCGGAGTTCCTGGTGAACCAGCCGGAGGGCGAGGATTCCGACGCGGTCCGCGGCGAGGTGATGTCGGTGGTGCGGTCGCACTTCCGGCCGGAGTTCCTCAACCGCGTGGACGAGATCATTCTGTTCCACCGGCTGCAGCGCGTCCACATGGCGGCGATCGTCGACATCCAGCTCGGGCGGCTGCTCCGGCTGCTGGAGGATCGCAAGATCAGCATCGTGCTGGACGACGAGGCTCGCGCCTGGATCGCCGAGCGCGGCTACGATCCCGCCTACGGGGCGCGACCGCTCAAGCGGGTGATCCAGAAGGCGCTGCAGGACCCGCTGGCGGAGGCGATCCTGGCCGGCGATGTCAAGGATGGCGACGAGGTCAGGGTCGGCGCGACCGCGGATGGCCTGATCGTCGCAGGCCGCGCGGTGCGCATCGCGGCGTGACGGCCGGCGGAAGCCGCACGATCACGCAATGGCCCGGGCGGCTTCGGCTGCCCGGGCGCGGACGTCACCCGCCGCCGGCGGCCGCCATGCGGGTCGGCGCGGTGTGCTTGAGCAGGGCGTCGATCCGCTCCCGCTCCCGTTCGAACTGCGCCAGCGCCTCGCCGGAAAGCTCGGTCTCGCGCGGGACGCGGATGCGCATGGGGTTCACGAAGCGGCCGTTGACCAGCACCTCGTAGTGAAGGTGCGGCCCGGTGGACAGGCCCGTGGAGCCCACATAGCCGATGAGCTGGCCCTGGCGCACCCGCGTCCCCTCGCTGATGCCGCGGGCGAAGCTCTGCATGTGGGCGTAGGCCGTCTCGTAGCCGTTGGCGTGGCGCACCTTGACGTAGTTGCCGTAGCCGCCGTGGCGCTTGGCCATGCTGACGGTGCCGTTGCCCGAGGCGTAGATCGGCGTGCCGCGCGGCGTCGCGAAATCGACGCCCGTGTGCATCTTCGAGTAGCCGAGGATCGGGTGCCGGCGCATGCCGAAGCCGGAGCGAAGCTGGCCGGAGGCGACCGGCTTGCGCATCAGGAACTTGCGGGCGGACAGGCCGTTCTCGTCGAAATAGTCCACGCCCCCGTCGGGCAGCTGGTAGCGGTAGTAGCGCCTCAGCTCCCCGTCCAGGGAGATGGCGGCGTACAGCACCTCGGAGGAGGAGCTGTCGTCGTCATAGACCACCTCCATGGCGTCGCCGCGGGCGACGCGGCGCTGGAAGTCGACGTCGGTGCCGAACACCTTGACGAGTTCGCCCACCAGCTCCTGGGGCATCTCGTAGCGCAGCGCCGTCTCGTAGAGCGAGTCGTAGATCTTCGCCGTGCCGCGCTCGCCGCCGCGCTCCTCGGCGACCTCGACCTCTTCCACCGTGTCGTCGATGGCGACGAACTGGCCGGTGTCGGAAAGCGCGACGGCGCCGGCGAGGCCGCCCTCGCTGTAGACCTGGACCCGGATCGGCCGCGACCTGGCGGGGTCGCGGTCGTCGGCGGCCATCAGGATCTCCACCTGCTGGCCGGCGGCCAGCGAGACCGTGCCGTAGCCGTCGGCGGCGCCGAAGGCCGAGGCGACCAGGCGGGCATCCGCCGCGGTGGCGCCCTCGCGCTCCAGCACCTGCTCGAGCCGGGCAGGGGCCTGCAGCGTGACCGAGCGCACGTCCTCGCCGCGGTCGGCGGCATCGCTCAGCACGCGGCGCGACACCACGGTGGTGTTGCTGGCGCGCGGCGCGTCGCCGAGCGTGGGGAAAGAGGCCCGCGCACCCGGCTCCGCGGCGAAGCCGAAGCCCTGCGCCGAGCCGATGGCGGCCAGCCGGATGGCGCCGCCGCTGCCGCTGCTGGCCACCGCCGCCGCCTCGCGCACCCGCACCAGCACGTCGTCGGAGGGCAACGTCGGGCCAGAACGCTCGGTCAGCCGCAGGGTCGCCAGGTCGCGCACCACATAGGAGACGTCGCCGTCGGGTCCGGCGGGCTGGTCGCTGGCCGCCGCCGCGGCCTCGCCGCTCTCCGCGAAGATCGTCATCGGGTTGAAGTCGGGGATGTCGGCGATGCGGTCGGACACCGCGGTGGCGAGCTGCACGCTCAGCCGCTTCACCGGCCGGATGCGGACCACCTCGCGGTCGCCCACGCGGTTCACCGTGGTGAGCTTCATCTCCTGCCGCGCCTCGGACGCGTCGGGCGTCGCCGCGATCCGGTCCGACTTCCGGGCGGAATTGGTCGTTCGGTCCCCGCGCATACGGGCGAGCGCGTCGGTGCCGAGGGTGGAGGGTGCGCCTGCGAAGCGGGTGGAGCCGTCCAGCGCCGCATAGACCGCCCCGCCCATGAGCGCGACGCCGGCGAAGGCGGTGAGGACGGTCCCCGCAAGCCAGCGCAGGCTGACGGGACGCAGTTCGGGCTTTTCGGCCTGCTCGCCGCTCTCGCTGAGCGGCGGCTCGTGGCCAAGGTCGATCGCTGCGAAACGGTCGTAGCGATGGCGCGGCGCGCGGTCGGTCGGCACGCGGTATCCCCCGTCCATGATAACTGGGTGGCGCGCCCCCGCCGGATCACGCCGCAACACATATAGAG
>JAEWEX010000382.1 GCA_023389135.1 Pseudomonadota bacterium
GAGGTGCGGCGCTCGCTCTCCTCCGACTGGGCGCGCAGGCCCGTGACGGCCTCGCGCAGGGCGTCGTGGACGGCGCGCTCTGCGGCGGTGCGGCCAGCCTCGGCGGACGGGCCCTGCCCGTCCTCGATCATCTCCGCAACGCGGTTGATGGTCGCCTGCAGCGACGGCAGGTGGTGCAGCCGCTCGTCGGAGGCCTCCAGCCGGCGGGCGAGATCGTCAATGGCGGTGCGGATCTCGGGATCGGGCCGGGCGGTCTCGGTCTGGAGCCGGTCGGCGATCTCGCCGACGGTGCGCTGGATCGCCTCCAGCGCGTCGCCGCCGGCGGGCGGCACCTCCTCCATCCGCCGCGCGATGTCGGCGATGGCGTGCTCGATGCCGGCAAGCGTGGGAGCGGTCTCCGCCACGGGCTCGCGGTCGAGCCGCTCCGCCAGGGCGTCGATGGACTGCTGAAGCGGGCCCAGATCGGCGAGCATGGCCGATGCCGGCGCCGCGGGCGGGCGGCTGGTCTGGAGGTGGCCGATCAGGTCCGCAAGCATGTCCTGGAGCTTGACCAGACGGTCGGTGCGGGTGACCAGCGTGTCGATGGCGGCGACGCGCTCGGCCATGGCGGCGACCGCGGACTGCATGGCGTTGAGGGCGTCGTCGGCGGAGGGCGCGGCGGCGGCCTCGCCCAGCCGCGCGGACAGCTGCGCCACGGTCCGCTGCACCGCCTCCAGCACGGCGGTGCCCTCGTCGCCCGGCGTCGCCCGGTCGAGGCGCGCGCTCAGGTCCTGCACCGCGGCGCTCAGCGCCTCCAGCGCCTCCTGCGGGGCGCCGGCCGGTGACGCATGTCGGTCGAAGCGCTGGGCGATGTGCTCCAGCGCGCGGCGGATCGCGTCCAGCGTCTCCGGCTCGCCGCCGTGGTCCTGGAGGCGCGTGCCGAGGTCGCGCACGGCGAGGTTGAGCTCGGACATCTCGCGCTCGAGCTGGGCGACGCTCTGGCCGACGAACTCCGTGGCGACCGGGTCCGGCGCGATGCCGGCGTCGAGGCGCGCCAGGATCGCCGAGAGGTGGTCCTCCATGGCGCGCATGCGTTCCTGCGCCGCGGGGCGCGGCGCATCGGCGTCCAGCGACTGCTGCCGCGCGGCGATCTCGGTGACCGCCTCCTTCAGGCGGGGCGCCGCGGCGGCGGCGCGGGCGGCCGCCGTGGCCTGGCTTTCCGCCATGGCCTCCAGCCGCTTCTCGATGCGCTCCAGCCGTGCGGCCTCGGGGCCGGGGACCGCAGCCGGGGCCGGAGCGGCGGACTGGCGGCGCAGGTCCAGCGCCACGCGGCCCAGCGTCTCCAGCGCGGTGGCGACCCTGTCCTCGGTGGCGCGGGTGCGACGCGCCCGCGCGAACACCAGCCGCTCGATCTCGGCGTCGTCGTCGGGGCCGCGCGCGGCGTCGGGGTCGAGCCGGTCGGCGAGGCGCTCCAGCCGGTCCGTCAGCTCGGCGAGGTCGCGGCGGGAACTGCGGGCGCGCCGCTGCGGCGCGGGCGAATCCGCACCGTCGACGAGGTCGTCGATCCATGCCGCGAACCCGGTGCGGGCCCGCTTCCCCTGCCCGGCCGCGCGTCCCAAGAAGCTTCGACCGCCTGCGGCGTCACTCGCCATTCCTGCCTCCAGCGCAGCCGGCCCCGCGCCGTCCCATCCGCGGCCTCCTCGAACGCATCCGTCGAATCGCCGCGGCCCGCCGCCATCTTCGTGAACCAACTGTTTCCCCGGATGGTTAACAAGGCGTAAAGCCGGGACCGCGGAGCCCGGGAAACAGCGGCGCCGCCGGGGCCCGGACCGGGCAGGCTCCGGCCATTTACGCCGCATCCGTCGGGGCTATAGTCGGCAACCAAGTGCCGGCCCGGCGCGTTTTCGCCCAGGGCGCAAGGGAGTGGCTCCATGCCGATCTACAAGGCGCCGGTGGACGAGGCGCTGTTCCTGCTGAACGACGTCTTCGGCCTGGCGCGCTACAGCAACCTGCCGGGCTTCGCGGAGGCCGGTGCGGACGTGGTGGAGGCGGTGCTGCGCGAGGGCGCGCGGCTGTGCGAGGAGCAACTCGCCCCCCTCAACCGGCAGGGAGACATCCAGGGCTGCACCCGCCACGACGACGGCCGCGTCAGCACGCCTGACGGCTTCAAGGCCGCCTATGACGCCTATGCCGAGGCCGGCTGGATCGGGCTCGCCGCGCCGGAGGAATTCGGCGGCCAGGGCCTGCCGCTCACCCTCAACAACGTCATGAGCGAGTTCGCCTCCGCCTCCAACATGGCCTTCGCCATGTATCCGGGACTGACCGGCGGCGCGATCGCGGCGCTCATCACTCATGGCTCGGAGGCGCAGAAGGCGACCTATCTGCCCAGGATGATCTCGGGCGAGTGGTCGGGCACCATGAACCTGACCGAGCCGCATTGCGGCACCGATCTCGGGCTCATCCGGACCAGGGCGACCCCCAATGGCGACGGCTCCTACGCCATCACCGGCACCAAGATCTTCATCTCGGCGGGCGAGCACGACCTGGCGGACAACATCGTCCACCTGGTGCTGGCCCGCATCGAGGGCGCGCCGGAGGGCACCAGGGGCATCTCGCTGTTCGTGGTGCCGAAGGTGCTGCCCGGCGAGGACGGGACAGCCGGCGCGCCGAACGGGGTCTCCTGCGGCGCGCTGGAGCACAAGATGGGCATCCACGGCAACGCCACCTGCGTCATGAACTACGACGGCGCCACCGGCTGGCTGGTGGGGGAGGAGAACCGGGGCCTGCCGGCCATGTTCGTGATGATGAACGAGGCGCGCATCGGCGTGGCGATCCAGGGGCTCGCGCTGTCGGAGGTCGCCTACCAGAACGCCGCCGCCTATGCGAAGGACCGCCTGCAGGGGCGCGCGCTCGCCGGACCCGCCCGCCCGGAGCAGGCCGCCGACCCGATCATCGTGCACCCGGACGTCCGGCGCATGCTGCTCACGGTGCGCGCGTTCAACGAGGCGGCGCGCGCGCTGGTGATGTGGACCTCGCTCCAGTCCGACATCGCCCACCGCTCGCCCGACGAGAAGGCCCGGCAGGCGGCCGACGACCTGCTCGGGCTGATGACGCCGGTTCTCAAGGGCGTGCTGACCGATGTCGGCTTCGACAATACTGTGATGGCGCAGCAGGTGCTCGGCGGCCACGGCTACATCGAGGAATGGGGCATGTCGCAGTTCGTGCGCGACGCCCGCATCGCCATGATCTACGAGGGCGCCAACGGCATCCAGGCCATGGACCTGGTCGGCCGCAAGCTGCCGCGCGACGGCGGCCGCGCCGTGATGGCGCTGTTCGGCGAGGTGTCCGGCTTCCTGAAGGAGACCGCCGGCGAGGAGGCCATGGCGCCGTTCGCCCGGCCGCTGGAGGCCGCCCTGGGCGACCTGCAGAAGGCCAGCATGTGGCTGATGCAGAACGGCCCGAAGCGTCCGGACAATGCCGGGGCCGCGGCCAACGACTACATGCACCTGATGGGGCTCGTCGCGCTGGGCTATATGTGGGCGCGGATGGCGCGGGCAGCGCTGGCCCGCAAGGCCGATGGCGGCGGCGCGGCCATGGATGCGAGGCTCACGGTCGGCCGCTTCTTCATGCAGCGGATGCTGCCGCAGACCGGGGCGCGGCTGGCGGCGATCACCGCCGGGGCCGACGCCGTCATGGAATTGCCGGAAGACGCGTTCTAGCTGGACCGGCAGGGCGCGGACAGAACGCCCGAAGGGAGAACCGATGGCCGAGGCCTTCATCTACGACGCGGTGCGCACGCCGCGCGGGCGCGGCAAGCCCGACGGCGCGCTGCACGAGGTGTCATCGCTGGAACTGGCGACCCAGGCGCTGAGGGAACTGGCCGCCCGCAACGTGCTGGACACCGCGCTGGTGGACGACGTGGTGCTGGGCTGCGTCGATCCGGTGGGCGAGGCCGGCGGCGACATCGCCCGCGCCGCGGCGCTCAATGCCGGCTACGGCGCGGGCGTGCCCGGCATGCAGATCAACCGGTTCTGCGCCTCGGGCCTCGACGCGGTCAACATGGCGGCCGCCCAGGTCATGGCCGGCCAGCACGACCTCGTGGTCGGCGGCGGCGTGGAGAGCATGAGCCGGGTCGGCATCGGCGCCTCGGGCGGGGCCTGGCCCATGGATCCCGACATCGCCATCGCCTCCTGGTTCATGCCGCAGGGCGTGTCCGCCGACCTGATCGCCACCAAATACGGCTTTTCCCGCGACGACTGCGACGCCTATGCGATGGAAAGCCAGCGGCGGGCCGCGGCCGCATGGAACGGCGGCCATTTCGACCGCAGCATCGTACCGGTGCGCGACGTGAACGGCATCGTGCTGCTGGACCGCGACCAGCACATGCGGCCCGAGACGACCATGCAGTCGCTGGGCGCGCTGAAGGCCTCGTTCGCGCAGATGGGCGAGATGGGCGGCTTCGACGCGGTGGCGATCCAGGCCCATCCGGAGGTCGAATTCGTGCAGCATGTCCACCATGCCGGCAACTCGTCGGGCATCGTGGACGGCGCCGCCGCCGTTTTGGTGGGGTCGCAGGAGGCCGGCGGCATGATCGGCCGCAAGCCGCGCGCGCGCATCCGCGCCTTCGCCAATATCGGTTCCGACCCGGCGCTGATGCTGACCGGGCCGGTGGACGTCACCCGCAAGGTGCTGCGGCGCGCCGGCATGGAGATCGGCGACATCGACCTGATCGAGGTCAACGAGGCGTTCGCCTCGGTGGTGCTGCGCTACCTGCAGGCCTTCGACCTCGACATGGCGCGCGTCAACGTCAATGGCGGCGCCATCGCCATGGGCCATCCGCTGGGCGCGACCGGGGCCATGATCCTCGGCACCGCGCTGGACGAGATGGAGCGGCGCGGAGCCGCCACGGCCCTCGTCACGCTGTGCATCGGGGCCGGCATGGGCACGGCGACCGTCATCGAGCGGGCCTGAGGCGATGGCCGCCCCTCCCGCCCCTCAGGCCGTGCGGCGGCCGGCCTCGTCCGCGGCGGCGAGCGCCACCGGCGGCAGCGCCGCCAGCATGGGCCGGGCGAAATGGTAGCCCTGGAACAGCGAGATGCCGGCCGCGCGCAGCACGGCCAGTTCCTCCGCGGTCTCGATGCCCTCGGCGATCACCTGCACGTCGAGGGCACGGGCGGTGCCCAGGATGCCCGCGACGATGGCCTGGCGGGCGGGCTGCAAATGGATGTCGCGGATCAGGTCCATGTCGATCTTGATCCAGTCGGGCTGGAACTCGGCCAGCAGGTGCAGCCCCGCATAGCCGGCGCCGAAGTCGTCGATGGCCGTCAGGAACCCCTGCCTGCGGTATTCCGCGACGATGCGCTTCAGGTGGCCGACGTCCTGGAAGCGCTCGTCCTCGGTGAACTCGAACATGATGCGGTCGCGCCGAAACCCCGCGCTGCTGGCCGCCTCAAGCGAGGCGCGGATGCAGGCCGCCGGCTCATAGACCGCGTTGGGCATGAAGTTGATGGACAGGCGCGTGTCGTCGTCGGGGAACAACTCGCCCGCCATGGTGATCGCCTTGACCCGGCAGGCCTGATCGAACTTGTAGCGATTGGCGTCGGTGATGCGCTCGAGCACCGACGGCGCCGGCTGCCCCTGCGGACCGCGCACCAGCGCCTCATAGGCCCACACCCGGCCCGCAGCGACGTCGACGATGGGCTGGAACGCCATGGTGAAATCGAAGTCGAGCGGCAAGCCGTCGCGGCAGGCGGAGCATCTGATCGGCTGCGGCATGGCGTTTCCCTGGATCGACTGCGCAATACCTAGCTGCCAATGCTTGCGAAAACGTTAGACGGCAGAACACTTTACCCGAGACGGGAGAGTTCCTGATGGCCGAGCCCAGCTTCACCACCGAACGCGGCGATGACGGCGTCCTGATCGTCACCTGGGACATGCCCGGCCGCTCCATGAACGTCATCACCCCTGACGCCATGGCGGAACTGGCCGAGATCGTCGAGCGGGTGGCCGCCGACCAGGACATCAAGGGCGCGGTCATCCGCTCGGGCAAGGCCGGCTTCTCCGGCGGCGCCGACCTCACCATGCTGGAGGGCATCGGCCGCGCCGCGGCGAAGGAGGCCGCCGGCAACGGCCCCGAAGCGGCGGCTCAGCTGGTGCTGGCGGAAAGCCGCAGGCTGTCGCAGCTCTACCGGCGGCTGGAGACCTGCGGCAAGCCGTTCGCCGTCGCGATCCACGGCGTGTGCCTGGGCGGCGCGTTCGAGCTCGCGCTCGCCTGCCACCACCGCATCGCCTCCGACAGCCCGTCGACGCGGGTCGGCCTGCCTGAGGTGAAGGTCGGACTGTTCCCCGGCGCCGGCGGCACCCAGCGCGTGGCGCGGATGATGCCGGCGGGCGACGCGCTGCAACTGCTGACCAAGGGTGACCAGATCTCCGCTGACCGCGCCAAGACCATGCGGCTGGTGGACGACGTGATGCCGGCCGAGCGCATGGTGGACGCCGCGCGCGTGTGGATCGCCAATGGCGGCCCGGCGACCAAGCCCTGGGACCAGGACGGCTTCAGGCTGCCGGGCGGACCGGTGTGGTCGAAGACGGGCTTCATGACCTGGCCGCCGGCCAACGCCATCTACCGCCGCGAGACCTACGACAACTACCCCGCCATCCGCGCCGTGCTGAAGACCGTGTTCGACGGGTTGCAACTTCCCATGGACCTGGCGCTCGCGGTGGAAAGCCGGCACTTCGCGAAGATCCTGCAGTCGAAGGAGGCGGCGGCGATGATCCGCACGCTGTTCGTCTCGATGCAGGAGCTGAACAAGGGCGCGAGGCGGCCGGCGGCCGTTCCGCCCGCGACGCCGAAGCGGGTCGGCGTCGTGGGGGCAGGCTTCATGGGCGCCGGCATCGCCTACGTCACCGCGCAGGCCGGCATCGACGTGGTGCTGGTGGACAAGGACCAGCCGTCCGCCGAGCGCGGCCGCGACTTCGCCCACAAGCTGATCTCCGGGCGGATCCTCAAGGGCCGAGCCAAGGCAGCCGACCGCGAGGCGCTGATGACCCGGATCGAGGCGACAGCGGATGTCTCGCGCCTCGCCGGCTGCGACCTCGTGATCGAGGCGGTGTTCGAGGACCCCGGGGTCAAGGCCGGCGTGATCGCGCAGGTGGAGGCCGCGATCGGGCCGGACGCGGTGTTCGGCTCCAACACCTCGACGCTGCCCATCTCGGGCCTGGCGCAGGCATCGGCCCGGCCGGAGCGGTTCATCGGCATCCATTTCTTCTCGCCGGTGGAGAAGATGATGCTCGTGGAGATCATCATGGGCAAGGAGACCGGCGAGGCGGCGCTGGCCATGGCGCTCGACTATGTCAGGGCGATCCGCAAGACGCCCGTCGTGGTCAATGACAGCCGCGGCTTCTATGCCAATCGCTGCGTCGGCGCCTATCTGCTGGAGGGGCATGCGATGCTGGCGGAGGGCGTGCCGCCCGCCATGATCGAGAACGTCGCCCGCATGGCCGGGATGCCGGTCGGGCCGCTCGCCCTCAACGACGAGGTGGCGCTGGACCTCGCGCTGAGGATCGTCGCGGCGACCGAGGCGCAGGTCGGGCCCGACGCCGTTGATCCGCGCCAGAAGGCGCTGCTGGCCGCCATGGTGGAGACCCATGGCCGGCTCGGTCGCAAGAACGGCAAGGGCTTCTACGACTATCCCGAGACCGGACGGAAGCGGCTGTGGCCGGGCCTCTCCGACCTGCAGCAAGCGCGCCTCGACCCGGACACGCTGGATGTGGCCGAACTCAAGCACCGCTTCCTGGTCGCGCAGGCGCTGGAAGCCGCGCGCACCGTGGCGGAGGGCGTGGTCACCGACCCGCGCGAGGCCGATGTCGGCGCGATCCTGGGCTTCGGCTTCGCGCCGTTCACCGGCGGACCGCTGTCGTGGATCGACGGCATGGGCGTGGCGCGGTTCGTCGCGCTGGCGGAGAACTTGGCGACGCGCCACGGAGCGCGTTTCGATCCGCCGGCGCTGCTGCGCGAGATGGCTCAGCGTGGCGAAACCTTTTATGGCCGGTTCGGCCACGGTGCTCCCGCGCGGGCGGCGTGACGCCGCCCGGCGATCGACCCTCCATCCAGTCAGGACGCCCACGCCCAATGTCGCGCACAGTCGACGTCTATTTCTCGCTGCTCAGCCCCTGGGCCTATCTCGGCCACCGCGCCTTCCTGGAGATCGCCGGACGCCACGGCGTCACGGCGCTCTGGAAGCCGGTGATGCTGGGGGAGGTGTTCGCCGGGACCGGCGGGCTACCGCTGCCGAAGCGCCATCCCGTGCGGCAGCGCTACCGGCTGGTGGAACTCCAGCGCTGGCGCGCGCGGCGCGGGGTCGATCTAGTGCTCCAGCCCCGGCACTGGCCGTTCGACGCCGCCCATGCCGACCGCGCGGTCATCGCCATCGCGGCCTCCGGGGCCGATCCGGCGGAATTCATCGGGCGCGCCTTCCGCGCGGTGTGGGCCGAGGACCGCAACCTCGGCGACGACGCCGTGCTCACAGAACTGATCGACAGTGCGGCGCTCGATGCAGGCCGCATTCTGGACGCCGCGCGCGGCGATGAGGCCGGACGCGCCTATGCCGCCAACCGCGACGCGGCGCTGACCGCCGACGTGTTCGGCTCGCCGTCCTACGTTCTGGATGGCGAGGTGTTCTGGGGCCAGGACCGGCTCGACCTGCTGGAGGAGGCGCTGGCATCCGGGCGGGCGCCCTACGGCCCCGCCGCATGAGGCCGCGCGGCGCGGCCGGGCGCGTCGTCCTCGACGATCTCGAAGCGGTGACGGCACCGCTGGTACTCGCCCGTGCGGAACTGACTGTGGCGACCGCCGGACCCGGCTTCACCGAACTGACCGCCGACATCGCAGACTGGATCGCCGGACGGGGCCTCGCCTGCGGCGCGCTCCTGGTGTTCTGCCGGCACACCTCGGCTTCGCTCACCATCCAGGAGAATGCCGACCCCGACGTGCGAGCGGATCTGACGACGGCGCTGGAGCGCCTGGCGCCGCAGGACGGCGGCTGGACCCACACCGCCGAGGGGCCCGACGACATGCCGGCCCACGTGAAGGCCATGCTGACTGCGGCCAGCCTGACGGTGCCGGTGGCGGACGGCCGCCTCGGGCTCGGCACCTGGCAGGGCATCTACCTGATCGAGCACCGCCATGCGCCCCACCGACGCAAGGTGACGATGCAGTTCCAGGGAACAGCCGGCGCCGATCAGAAGCGGTGACGGTAGCCGACGGTGACGACGTTGGAGCCGGTGGACACGTCCCACATCAGGCCGTAGCCGCTGGAGCGGTGATGGACGCGCAGCACCAGCTCGTGGGTATCGCGGTCGGGAAGCGCGAAGGTGATCTCCGGCGACAGGTAATGCAGCCAGCGGGCAGCGCCGCGGTCGGTCGCGCCGGCCTCGGAGTCCGGGAGGCGGGACGCATAGTGCAGCCCGGTGCTGACCGCGACGGTGGTCCGGATCAAATGGTTCCACGGAAAGCCGTCGAAGCGCAGGAACACTGCGCCCCAGCCCTCTGCGGCGGCGTGCCCGTACCGCATGCCGAAGCGGCGGCCGGCGCCGAGCTCTGCCTCCACGGTCCAGTGGTCGAACAGCCGCACCAGCCGGCGCGACGCGGCGACGCCCACGAAGCGCGCACCGACATCGTCGCCGTCCACCTCCCATGGCGTGCCGAGCAGGGTCAGGAGGGTGGCGTTGCCGGTGTCGACGCCGCCGAACGCCATGACCGACCATCTCGGCTCGTCCAGCATCACCGGATCGAACCAGTTCACGGCCGGCGCGACCGTCTGGGACCGTGCCGGCGCCAGCCCCGCCAGGACCGCCATAACCACGACTGCAACCCGGATCATCCGACCCGCGCTCCACGCATCACACAAGCCGGCGCACGGACGACGCCCGCAGCCTCAACGCCACTGCCATTCGCGATCAAGAAGACGATTCCGAGCCGATATCGTTACTGTGAAGGACCGGCGCTGGCAATCTCGCCTTTCGTCCGCCGCGTACACCGTGAACGTGACGCTTCCGGAGATCCCCATGACCGCGCTGAGAGCCGCCCTCGTCCTCCTGTCGCTGGGCCTCGCCGCCATGATCCTGTCGGCGTCCGGGAGCGCGTCGTTCACGGCGAGCTTCGGCGCGGTTCTGGCCGATGCCTGGGGGCGGGTGGCGATCGCCGACCTCTATCTGGGCTTCCTGATGCTGGCAGCCATCATCGCGCTGGTGGAGCGCCGCGGGCGGGCCATCGCGTGGATCGTGGCGCTGTTCGTGCTGGGCAACGTGGTCGGCGCGCTGTGGCTCGCGTTCCGGCTGCCGCTGCTGGTGCGCAGGCTCGGCTGAGCCGTCAGCCGGCGGCGCGCAGCAGCGAGAACAGCAGCGCCAGCACCCATAGCGCCACCGCGAAGCCGGCGGTGATGTGCGCGAACCGCAGGTAGACGTCCGCGAGCACGGTCCCGAACGCCCACTGGGCGTGCTCCTCCCGCGGGCGCTTCTGCGGGTCGAGCATGATCCACACCTCGGTGCGCTTGTATGGTCGCATCGGGGCGGTGCGGGCCTTCCACATCAGGATCAGCGTCATGACGGTGACCATGATGCCGCCCGCCTGCATGGCGCGCACCACGTCATGGGCGAAGCCCACCATGGTGCAGGAGATGCCGAGGGTTGCGAAACCGCAGGCCCGGGCAACCGAGCCGACGGCGAGGCTGCGCAGTTCTTCCATGGCGGCTCCGCTCCCATCCATCCCGGAATGCGACCAAAGTCTAACGCTGCTGCCCCCGCGCGGGTTCAGTGTGGAGCGTCAGAAGCCGAAGCGGAAGAGGTTTCCGAAGGCCGGAAGGGCGATTGCCGCCGATGTGACCAGCCATATCCAGAGCGAGGTGGCGTTGGTGTCGCGGTTGCCGGTGGCGTGCTCGTAGATCGCGGCGGGGATGCCCGACACGATCAGGCAGGCGGTGGAGAACAGCAGCGACGAGAACAGGAACACCAGCGGCGTGACGCCGAAGAACAGCGCGCCCTCCAGCGCCGACACGAAGAAGAAGGCGAAGCCCAGCCAGGGGTGGAACAGCCCGCAGACGATGGCGAAGCCGACGATCGCGAAGATGAAGTGCTGGCGCTCCATGGGCCGGCCTCAGGACGGCGTCGCGGTGGGCAGCGCGCCGGCGGCGGCGAAGCCCACCACCAGCGCCGCCCGCAGCGCGAACATCCATACAACCGAGAAGGCGACCACGGCAGTGGCGGGCACGATTCCGGGCGTCGCCGCCGCCACCAGCCGCACCACCGGGTCGGTCAGCATCTCGAAGAAGCGCAGGATGTAGTTGGACGAGCCTGGCGGCACGATCAGGCCCAGCAGCAGCCGGCCGACCAGCGTGTACATCAGCATGGCCAGCACCAGGTTGGGGATCTGGAAGGGCCAGTTCTCGAGAAAGCCCGGCAGGGTCATGGCGGCTCCGTCACATGCCCGTGGGATAGCGCGCGGGGCGCCGCCGCGGCAAGCGTCCCGGCGAAAAGGGACGGGGCCCGAAGGCCCCGTCGATTGGCGTGTCAGTTTGCGCGCCCGATCAGCTCGTGCTCTCGACCATGAGGGTCTTGCCGCGGGGCTTGCGAACCTCGTCGATGAAGTCCTGCATCTCCTGGGAGGGCGCAGGCGTCACCATGCTGACGAGGTACATCACCAGGAAGCCGACCGGCAGGCCGAACAGCGCCGAGGAGATGTTGTTGACGTTGAACCAGCCGACCTTGGAGGCCAGCGTCGCGTCGGCGGTCGCCATGTTGGCCATGGCCGCAGCGACATCCACCACCGGGGCCCCGGTGACCGGATTCAGGAGCGCGGTCATCCCGAAGGAGGACACGCCCATGGCCGGGAAGTACCGGGTGACGACCAGGTAGAACAGCGTCAGGAGGAAGCCCGCCGCGATGCCGGCGACGGCGCCCGCGGAGGTCGTTCGCTTGGACCACACGCCCAGCACCAGCGCCGGGAACAGTCCGCCCGCCGCGAGGCTGAACGCCCAGGAGACCATCGCCAGGATGTCCGC
>JAEWEX010000452.1 GCA_023389135.1 Pseudomonadota bacterium
GGGTGGGGTCGATCCCCGCCGCGCCGAGCGCCGCGGCGACATCACGGAACACGCCTTTCAGGCTCTGGCGCAGCATCTTGCGGCGCTGGCCGAACGCCGCCTGGGTGACGGCCTCCAGATCGCTCGCCGTGCAGGTCTCGGGCGCGACGCGGGGAACGAGGCGCACCACCGACGAGGTGACCTTGGGCGGCGGCACGAAGGCCGAGGGCGGCACGTCGAACACGATCCGCGCCTCGGTGCGCCAGCCGGCCAGCACGCCGAGGCGGCCATAGGCGGCGTCGCCCGGCCGCGCCACGATGCGCTCGGCCACCTCGCGCTGGAACATCAGGGTCAGGCTGTCCCACCAGGGCGGCCAGCGCTCCGGGGTCAGCCAGCCGACCAGAAGCGCGGTGCCGATGTTGTAGGGCAGGTTGGCCACGATGCGGGCCGGCCCCGCGCCCGCCAGCGCGCCGAGATCGGCCGCAAGCGCATCGCCCTCGATGACGTCGAGCCGCCCGGGATAGCGCGCCGCCACGTCGGCCAGCGCCGCCACCGCGCGCGGGTCGCGCTCGACGGCCACCACCCGGGCGGCGCCGAGCGCCAGCAGGGCGCGGGTGAGGCCGCCGGGGCCGGGTCCGACCTCGACCACCGTCACGCCGGCCAGATCGCCCGAGGCGCGGGCGATTCGCGCGGTGAGGTTGAGGTCCAGCAGGAAGTTCTGGCCGAGGCTCTTGCGCGCCGACAGCTCGTGGAGGCGGATGACCTCGCGCAGCGGCGGCAGGTCGTCGACCGCGCTCATGCCGCGGTCTGCGCGGCGCGCGCGCTCATGCGGTCGGCGAGCCGGAGCGCGGCGTTCAGGCTGTCGGGCCGCGCCCGGCCGGTGCCGGCCAGCGCGAAGGCGGTGCCGTGGTCCGGCGAGGTGCGCACGAAGCCGAGCCCCAGGGTGACGTTGACGGCGCTGTCGAAGGCGATGGTCTTGATCGGGATCAGCGCCTGGTCGTGATACATGGCCAGAGCCACGTCGTAGCGTGCCCGCGCTTCGGCGTGGAACAGGGTGTCGGCCGGCCACGGCCCGTCGGCGGCGATGCCTTCGGCTGCGAGGCGGGCGACCGCGGGCGCCACCACGTCGCGGTCCTCGACGCCGATCTCGCCATCCTCGCCGGCATGGGGATTGAGCCCGCACAGCGCCAGCCTGGGGCGGGCGACGCCGAAGCGGGCGGCCAGCTCGCGGGCGACGATGCGGCCGGTCTCCACGATCAGCTCCTCGGTCAGCAGGGCCGGAACGCGCGCCAGCGCCACATGGACCGTGACCGGCACCACGGCCAGCTCCGGCGACCACAGCATCATGACCGGGCGCAGGCGGCGGCCGGCGGCCCGGCCCGCCAGCTCGCCGAGATATTCGGTGTGGCCCGGATGGGGAAAGCCGGCGCGCAGCAGCGGCGCCTTGGCGATGGGGTTGGTGACCACCGCGCAGGTCTCGCTGCGCAGCGTGGCCGCGACCGCGCGGTCGATGGCGCCGATCACCGCCTCGGCGTGGGTGGCGGCGGTGAAGTGGGCGACCGGCAGCGCGGTGGCGAAGACGGCGGCGGCCTCTGCCGGTCCGCTCTCGACCATGGGGAGGTCCACGCCCAGCATCGCCGCGCGGTCGCGCAGCACGCCGGCGTCGCCATAGACCAGAAACGGGGGCACGCCGGCCGCCTGGCGCAGGCGCCACGCGGCGATGGCGATGTCGGGGCCGATCCCCGCCGGATCGCCCAGGCTGAGCGCCAGCGGCGCGCGCAAGGCCGGCCGCTCAGCGGTATTCGATGATGGCGCGCTGGCGCAGGTCGCGCGCGATCTTGCGCGCCTCGACCTGGAACTTCTCGTCGGCCAGCTCGAGCTGGATCTGGTTGCGGGTCGCGGTGTCGTCGTTGCTTTCCTGCTTGGCGCACAGCGCCAGCATCTCGATGCCGCGCTCGCCCTGCGAGGGGGCGGTGACCTGGCCTACCTGCATGCGCGCGAGCTCGGTGCGGAGCTGGTCGGGAAGCTGGCTGTCGGTGCGGATCACCGGCGGCAGCACGGCGACGTTGCGCAGGCCCTTGGCGAACTCCGCGCCCTGGTCGCAGCTCTTGACGCGGCTGCGGAAGGCGAGCGCCTCCTGGCGGCGCTGGTTCATCACCGAGGCGTTGGCGCCGCCGGGCGTGACGAACACGATCTCGCGCAGCGTGTAGCGGTAGGCGGCCTCCACCTTCTTGTCCTGGGAGGCGAGCTGGGCGGCGATGTCGCTCTCGCTGACGGCCTGGCGCGGATTGAAGCTGGCGCGCAGCACCTTGCGGTAGGCGATCTGGGAGCGCATCAGATCCTTGAAGGATTCGGGGCTGGTGCCGGCCTTGCCGAGCACCTCGGCGAGCTGCGGCACAGAGAGCTTCACGGACTTGGCGACGTCGGCGTAGCGGGCGTCGACCTCGGCCTGGGTGACGGAGATGTTGCGCCGCCGGGCCTCGGCCAGGATCAGCCGCTCCTCGATGAGCTGGTCGATGACCTCGCGCGTGCCGGGATTGCGGCGGGCGGTGAGGCGGGTCAGCGCCTTGCGCTGGTTGACCGCGTGGGAGGTGACGGGCTGGCCGTTGACCACGGCCATGATCGACTGCGCGGCGGCGGGCGCCGGGGCGAGGGCGCTCGCGGCTGCCACGGCGGAGGCGACGAGCGCGATGCGGAGCGTCGAGCGGAAGGTCGTCATCATGAAGCGTCCTTCACCATGGGAATGTGGCGGCGGCGAGACGCCACGGCCGTCGGCGGGTCGTCAGAGCGTCGGGCCGCCGTCGACCTCTTCGCCGGACAGCGACGTGCGGAACGCGCCGCCGCCCAGCGTCCTGAGCGAGAGCCGGAACAGGACCTCGTGCACCGGGTCCTTGTTGCCGTCGCGCTCGAGGCTGTTGGAATAGGTGATCCGCATGTCGAAGCACTCGTCCAGATAGCCGATGCCGAGCTGGGTGCGGTCGAAGCGCTCGGTGTCGATGTCGTAGCGCGCGCCGGCGGTGAGGAACCAGTTCTCCGTGACGTCGAGCTTGGCGGAGCCGAGGATGCCCTCCTGGGTGTCGCCGAAGCCGATGCGCGGGCGCTCCTCGTAGCGGCCGTAGAGCACGTTGCCCTGCAGCGGGCCCTGGCGGAACGTCGCCTGCAGCTCGGTGGTGCGCGCCTCGAAGGTGTCCTCGTCGAAGCGGAACCGGGTCGACAGGGCGAGGTTCGGCGAGGCCTGCACGAACAGGCGCGCCACATAGTCGGAGCGCGAGCTCTCAAGGCCGGATTCCAGGCCGGTGTTGACGGTGTCCAGCTCGGCGAAGGAGTTGATGCCGAACAGGTGGTAGGACTGGCCCACCAGCACGTTGATGAAGGCGCCGGTCGGCATGGTCCAGGTGTATTGCAGGCCCGCATTCAGCCGCCCGCCGCCCTCGACCCGGTCCCAGCCCGAGAACTTGTCCCACTCGAACAGGGTGGTGTCGTCGAACATGAGGCTCTGGGCGTCCTCGTTGGGCGATTCGCCGATGCGCTGCTCGTCGGGGCGGACGATGAACTGCGCGATGGGCTCGATGATGTGCGTGCCGGAGGCGTTGGAGGCGACCAGCGGGTAGCGGTATTCGACGCCGCCGCCGGCCATGCCGCGCGCGAACGCCTGGCTCTCGGTGTTGAGGAAGGCGTCGACGCCCCTTGTGTCGTTGGGGTCCTGCCAGATGAAGTCCGCGCGCATGAAGGCGAACGGCGCCCAGACCTGGCCGATGGGATCGATGATCTCGCGGCGCCACTGCATGTCGGCGGACAGGCGGGTGTAGTTGCCGCCGATGCCGCGGGCGATGCAGTCGCTGTCGAAGCTGTCGCAGTCGAAATTGCCGGGCGCGGTCTCGCGGCCGAAATTGCTGTCGCCGAGCGGCTCGAAGTCGCTGTCGAGGCGGCGCAGCGCCGTCAGGTTGACGTTGAAGCCGAGCTCGCCGCCCAGCACCGGGCCGTCCAGGATCTTGCTGTAGTCCAGCTGCGGCAGGACGGTGGGCAGCTCCTTCTGCCGGTCGTCGGCATTGAGGCCCATGAAGTAGTAGCCGCGCAGGTCGAAATAGCTGCGGTCGCCGAGGCCGGTGAGGTGGACAGTGGAGATCGCCTCCTTGCGGTTGCCGTCCCACAGATTGTAGTCGTCCAGCACCCATTTGTCGGTGACGGCTGTGATGTCCCAGCCGAACGACCAGCGCTCGTTGATGGCGAACAGGCCGTCGGTCTCGACGACGCCGCGGAAAGTCTCGTCGCCGGCGCCGATGACGAAGCGGGGGTCGTCGCCCTCCTTGCCGCTGAGATGCGGGAAGGCGCCGCGATCCTGCTGGAAGATGCCGGCGGCGCGGACCGAATAGGCGCCGTTGACCAGCCGGTGGCGGAACTCGCCCTTCATCATCAGGCCCTGGCGGCTCAGGATCACCGGCGCGACGGTGAGGTCCATGTTGGGCGCGATGTTCCAGAAGAACGGGATCTCCGCGCCGATGCCGAGCTCGGACGATGCGATGTAGGTCGGCGCCAGGAAGCCGGACTTGCGCTTCACCGTCGGGTCCGGGTGCTGCAGGAACGGCAGGTAGGCCACCGGCACGCCGAAAAACTCCAGCTGCGCATCCTCGTAATAGACCATGCGCTCCTGCTGGTCGTGGATGATGCGGGCGGCGCGGACGCGCCACAGCGGCGGCTTCTCCGGCTTGTCCTCGCAGACCTCGCAGGCGGTGTAGACGCCGCGCTCCAGCACGGTGATGCGGTCGCCGGTGCGGATCGCGCGGGCGGCGGCGAAGCGGGAATTGTCGGGGCGCTGGATCTGCAGCGAGTTGACGAAGCCGGCGCTGAAGTCGTCGGCGAGCTCGAGATCCTCGGCATACAGCACGTTGCCGTCGCGCTCGGTCAGCTTGACGTTGCCGATGGCGCGCACGCGCGAGGTGGCGCGGTTGTAGACCACCCGGTCCGCCTGCAGCACATCGCCGCCATAGTAGATGACGACGTTGCCGACGGCCGAGACGGTCTCGCGGTCGTAGTCGTAGAGCACCTCGGCTGCCTCCACGAGCATGCGCTCGTCGGGGCTGCGGGCGCGGCTCGCGGCGATGTCGGCGATGGGGTTGGCTTCGGCCTGCTGCGCGAGGGCGCGGTCGGGTGCGGCTGCGAGGCCGCACAGCACCAGCGCCGCCACGGATACCGTCCGCAGCAGCCCTTTCAGGACCTGGCGAGGGGCGGAACGGTCGCCGCTCATCCGTCCTCCTGGTGCAGCAACACGGTCACGCTCATCAACAGTCCGACAATGGCCGGTGTCCAGGCAGCAACGATCGGAGGCACCAGCCCTGCCGCCCCCAGATCCTCGGCTAGTTTCATGACCACATAAAGCACGAAGCCCGCCACGACGCCACCGGGAATCGCGCGCGCAAACCCGCCCAGCCGGGCCAGCCGCAGCGACACCGTGGCGGCGATCAGCACCATGGTGACGAGGAACAGCGGGCGGGCCGCCAGCGACTGGTATTGCAGGGCGTAGCGCGCGGTCGGCAGGCTCGCGCGCTGCGCCGCCTCGATCTGTCGCGGCAGCTCCCAGAACGAGATCGCCTGCACCGGCGTGAAGGTGTCGGCGACCTGCTGGGCGGTCAGGTTTGTCGCGTAGAGGAAGGTCTCGAAT
>JAEWEX010000471.1 GCA_023389135.1 Pseudomonadota bacterium
GCCCGTGGCCGTGAAGGCGAAGGCGACGAGGTTGAGCCGGACGAACGAGCGCGTCTCGGCCTCCTCATAGGCGACGTTGAGGCCCTCGAACAGCGCCTTGACCCCGTTGTTGGCGCTCCAGAACGCCACCAGCGACGCGGTGAGGAAGCCGAACGTCATGACGTCGCGATCCTGGGCGGCGAGGCTGGTGAGCTGCTCGCGGATCAGGTCCAGCGCGCCGGCCGGCAGCAGGCCGTCCAGATAGCCGACATGGTCGGCGGCGGTGCCGGGGTCGGCGAAGAAGCCGTAGAGGGAAACGAAGGCCGTGAGGGCCGGAAACAGCGCCAGCAGCGAGTAGAAGGTGACGCCCGCCGCGATCAGCATCAGCCGGTCCTCGGCCAGCGACCTCCAGACGCGCCACAGGATGTCCTTCCAGCCGCGGCGCGGGAATTCGCCGGGCCAGTCCGCGGCGCGCCCGTGCGCGTCCGCCTCGGTCGTGTCGGTCATGTCGCCCCCGGGCCGGTCGTGTGACACAGGCCGCGGCGTCGTGCGCCGGCGGCTCTCGGGGCACAACCGCGGATCCCGCGGCTTGTTCCGGACCGGACGCCGCTGCCGGGCTCAGGCGGCCGCGCGGGCGTCGCGGAACGAGACCAGCCGGCCCTGCTCCTCGTCCCACAGCACCAGCTTCACGCAGCGCAGGCTCTCCGCGATGGTGATGCGGCCGACGTCGCGCAGCTCGGGATGGTCGCGCAGCACCTCCGGCAGCCGGTAGAACGGCACGCGGCTCGACAGGTGGTGCACGTGGTGGATGCCGATATTGCCGGTCATCCAGTTGAGAACGGCCGGCAGCTGGTAGTGCGAAGAGCCGTTGAGCGCGGCGTGCTGGAAGTCCCAGTCGCCGGCCTCGGCCCAGTGGGTCTCCTCGAACTGGTGCTGGACGTAGAACAGCCATATGCCGGCAGCCCCCGCCAGCGTGACGATGGGCAGGTGCACCAGGAAGAACGCCTTGGGCCCCACCAGCCAGATCAGGCCGGCCGCCAGCACGGCTATGGCGAGGTTGGTGGCCATGGTCGACACCCATGGCTGCAGCCCCTCGCGCATCATGCCGAACGGCAGGCGCTGCTTGAAGATGAACAGCCACACCGGCCCGATGCCGAACATGACCAGTGGGTTGCGGTAGAGCCGGTAGCAGAGCCGCCCCCAGCGCGACAGGGCGCGGTATTCGGCGACCGTCAGCGTGGTGATGTCGCCGATGCCGCGCTCGTCCAGATTGCCGGTGGTGGCGTGGTGGGCGGCGTGCGCCCGGCGCCAGTAGTCATACGGCGTCAGCGTGATCACGCCGAGCACGCGGCCGGTCCAGTCGTCGGTCTGGCGATGGGCGAAGAACGAGCCGTGGCCGCAATCGTGCTGGATGATGAACAGGCGCAGCAGGAAGCCCGCCGCGGGCACCGTCAGCAGCAGGCCCCACAGCCCCCCGTAATGCACCGCCGCCCAGGACAACCCCCACAGCAGCGCGAACGGCACCACCGTCACCGCGAGTTCGAAGGCGCTGCGGCCCCGGTGCGGCTGGCGGTACCGGGACAGGATCTTCGGCCAGCGGGGCTCGGAAGGATGCTGGACGGACGCGGTACTGCTCGGGTTCATCTATGGGTATCCGGGCCGGCCGGCGGCGCCGGGAGGGCGCCGCGCTCCGCTCGACCGGGGGGCGCGACCGCCGCCGTCGCCCCCTGCGCTGCTCTCAACGCTGGCAAATAATGGTCGGAGCGAGAGGATTTGAACCTCCGACCCCTAGTCCCCCAGACTAGTGCGCTAACCGGGCTGCGCCACGCTCCGACGGAGGGAGAGGTAGACGATCAAGGCATCGCTCGCAAGACCGGAAATCGGGCCATCGCGGTCATGAAGGTTATCGGCTGCGACGGTCGCAATGGCGGACACCCACGGGCCGCGGGCGAATTCCCGCAAAAGCCCCGGGTCAGGCTGCCTTCGCCTACCTGTCCAGAACCTTTCCGCCTGCAGCCGCGTAAACGCTCATGAGCTGCTGGGCCAGCAAGCTTTCCAGCAAGGCTTCCATGGCGCCCAGATCCAGCCGGCCCTCCCGATCTGCCTGATCAGCGGCGTCCAGTGCGTCGAAGTAGGGACCTCGATTGTCCACGATCTGCTCGGGAATCGTCCGCCTTCCTGGAAGGACCTCGCCGGTCCTTATGCAAAGGACCGCATAGGACAGCATGCGTGAGGTCCGGCCATTTCCATCGGCAAATGGATGAATCCAGTTCAGCCGCCACATGATGTAGGCAGAAAGATGGATCGCCGTCACATGCTCCCAGTGTTGATTGACGTAGTCGCAGAGCTCTTCGATTTTCTCCGGGACCAGATGCGCGCCGACCGGCTCGTGCTTGCTGCCCTCGATCATCACGCCGGCAGGCCTCCAGTTGCCCGCGAATATGCTTATTCCTTGTAGAGCGGCTCGGTGAAGGCTGAGGATGAGAGAGGGTCGCAGCCGAAACGGCGGACGTTCAAGTGCGGTCTGGATGGCTGCGAGGCAAAGATCGTACTGGCGGAGGCCGTTGGCTGCCTCCGCCTCTGCCCGAGCGATCGGATCGGCGATTAGTTCCGGCTCCTGCGCCCTGCTGTGACGCTGGTCGGCCGGCTCACTTGTTGTCATCGCCGGTCCGAGCGAGCCGTTCAGCGGCGCGATCAACCATCTCGCGTGTGATCAGCTTGTTCTCGAATGCGGTGTTCCCATAGGCAAAGCTCCGCCGCTGCTGCTCCTTGTCCGCAGCCGTCGCAGGGATTTTTCGAGCCGCATCGAGCAGGGCCTTGAGTGCGGTGGTCATGGCGGATGATCCCGAGTCAGATCGACTGTTGCGCGCATTCATATAGTGCCGAATGTCCGCACTCTGGCGCCACTGGCGGAATGAAAAATTTTTCCTCGCATGAAGCTCACCGCGCGAACCCACAGCCATCTTCGCCGGCGGGGAACCTTACCCCTTGCAGCGGGTTTCCAGTCCGACCCCCTCAC
>JAEWEX010000022.1 GCA_023389135.1 Pseudomonadota bacterium
GCGTGGAGGTGTATTTCTGGAAGCGCTCCACCGTGTAGTTGTAGCCCTGCGGCACCGTCTTGACGCCGGCGAACACCACCAGGATCGCCAGCAGGACGACCACGAGAACGAAAATATCCAGCCCCGACATGCCTCACCCCGAATCTCGAACGGCGTCCGCCGCGCCGCGCGCGGGAGTTTGCGCCGGGAGGCATGGCGGCACAAGCCGGGCGCGTCCGGGCGGTCCGGGCCTTAGACCCAGCCCATGAGCTCGCGGCGCGCCACGGTCTCGATCACGCGCATTCCGGCCTCGCCGTCATTGAGGCAGGGGATCGCGGCGAACTTCTCGCCCCCGTTGTGGAGGAATATCTCGGCGTTCTCGCCGGCGATCTCCTCCAGCGTCTCCAGGCAGTCGGCGGTGAAGCCGGGCATGACCACCGCGAGACGCTTCACGCCGGACTGCGCCAGCGCCTCCACGGTCTTGTCGGTGTAGGGCTGCAGCCATTCCTCCGGCCCGAAGCGCGACTGGAAGGTGACCCTGAGCCGCTCCGCCGGCCAGCCCAGATGCTCGCGCATCAGCCGGGCGGTCTTCATGCACTGGCAATGGTAGGGATCGCCCAGCTCCAGATAGCGCTGCGGCACGCCGTGGAACGAGGCGAGCACCAGTTCCGGCTCCCAGTCCAGCTTGGCGATCTCGGCGACCATGTCGCCGGAGACCGCCTCGATGTAGACCGGGTCGTCGTGCCAGGGCGGCGCGACGCGCAGCGCCGGCTGCCAGCGCATCTTCTTGAGGGCGTCGAAGGCGACATCGCACACGGTGGCGCTGGTGGCGGCGGCGTATTGCGGATAGAGCGGAACCAGCAGGATGCGCTCGCAGCCCTCGGATTGCAGGTGTTCCAGCCGCGACGCGACGGACGGGTTGCCATAGCGCATCGCCCAGTCGACCAGGACGTCGTCGCCCAGATCCGACAGCGCGGCGGCAAGCTTGTCGGACTGGCTGCGGGTGATGGTCCGCAGCGGCCCCTCGTTGAGTTCGTGGTTCCAGATGGTGTCGTAGTCGCGGCCCTTCTTCTGGGGTCGGGTCGACAGGATCACCAGGTTCAGCAGCGGCCACCAGATCAGCGGGTTGGTGTCGATCACCCGCCGGTCCGACAGGAACTCCTTCAGGTAGCGGCGCATGGACTTGTAATCGGTGGCGTCCGGCGTGCCGAGATTGACGATCAGCACGCCGATGCGGCCGGCCTTCACCTGCGGATGTCCGCCCGGCAGCGCGACGCTGCGCGGATATGCCTGGATGCTCTTGCGGAGCGACGTCAACATCGGGGGGCCCTGCTCTCACGCGGCAACTTAAGGCGTGCGCGCGCAAAGTCCACAGAACCCCGACATTTGCGGCGTCACGCCGCGGCCCGCTCCGCCGCCGGAAGCGGCCGGCCGCGCCGGGCGACGACGCCGGTGCGCGGCGCGAGGATGACGGCCGCCAGCAGGATCAGACCCGCAAGCGTCGCGATCATGCCGCTGGCGGAGACCGAGTTCTCCAGCCCGACCCAGAACGGACCGAACGCCCCCAGCACATAGCCGCCGATGGCGGAGACGGCGGCGAACAGGAGGCTGAGCGCGACCTGGCCCGCCAGCCGGTCCGTCAGCACGCGGGCGGCGGCGGCGGGCGCGATGAACATCGCGATGACCAGGATCGAGCCCACCGCCTCGAACGCGGCGACCGAGACCAGCGCCACCAGCGCCATCAGCCCGGTGTTGATGGCCCCGACCGGGATGCCGCAGGCCGAGGCGTGGGCCGGATCGAACGATGCCGCCACCAGTTCCTTCCACACCAGCGCCAGCACCGCCGCGGTGACGAGCGCCACCACGGCAAGCGTCGTCACCTCCCGCGGCAGCGTCGCCCATGTGGACGCCAGCAGCAGGTCGCCCGGCGACTGCGGCGCCAGCCACAGGATCGCCTCCAGCTGGCCGTAGAGCACGCAGTCCGGATCGAGGTCGACGGCCGCGGCCCCTCCCATCTCCAGCATGACGATGCCGGCGGCGAAGAAGATCGAGAACACCACGCCCATGGACGCCGTCGCCTCGACCCGGCCGTAGCGCCTGACCGCCTCGATCAGCACCGTGGCGAGCAGCGCCGCGACGCCGGCGCCGGCGATCATCGGCATGCTCTCGCGCGTGCCGGCAAGGACGAAGCCGAGCACCAGGCCCGGCAGCACGGCGTGGCTGATGGCGTCGCCCACCAGGCTCTGCCGCCGCAGCACCAGGAAGTTGCCGACCAGCGCCGCCGCCAGCGCCGCAAGCAGCGCCGCGAGGATCGCCGGCAGGTCGATCTGGATGAAGGTCATCACGCCCGCGCCCCCCGCATGAGCCGCGGCACGAGGCCTCGCCGCGGCGCCAGGAAGAAGCTCGCCAGGAACATTGCGCCGGCGGCCAGCACTACGGCGCCGCCGGTGGGGAGGTCGGGGATCGCGGCCGAGAAGGCGGCCCCCGCCCATCCGCTGGCGGCGCCGATGACGGCGGCGAGCAGCGCGAGGCGCGGCAGGCTGTCGGTCCAGAACCGCGCCGCCACCGGCGGGATCACCACCAGCGCGACGATGAGCAGCAGTCCCACCGCCTGCAGCCCCACCACCGTCACGACGCCGAGCAGCAGCAAGAGGCCGAGGTCGATGCGTCCGACCGGCAGGCCCGACGCCTCGGCGAAGCCGGGGTCGAAGGCGGCGGCGGCGAATTCCTTGAAGAACAGCCACACCGCCGCCCCGGCGAGCACCGCGACCGCGGCGATCACCTGCGCGTCCACCGCCCTCAG
>JAEWEX010000336.1 GCA_023389135.1 Pseudomonadota bacterium
ACCAGCGCATCCGCACGCTCTACGCCGAGGTGTTCGATCTCGGCCGCTGCCACACGGTCGAGTGCTGGCGCGACGGGCGGCTGGCGGGCGGGCTCTACGGCATCCGGCTCGGCGGGGCGTTCTTCGGCGAGAGCATGTTCCACACCGAGACCGACGCCTCCAAGGTGGCGCTGGTGCACCTGGTGGCGCGGCTGCGGCGCGGCGGCTTCTCGCTGCTGGACACGCAGTTCGTGACCGACCATCTGCGCAGCTTCGGCGCCATGGAGGTGCCGCGGCGCAGCTATCACGCCATGCTGGAGGCGGCCTTGGCCCGCGAGGGCGACTTCTTCACATGGCCGCGCGAGCGCCCGGTGAGCGGCGCGGAAGCGATCGCCGCGCTGGCGGAGCCCTGAGGCGTCAGCGGAACGGATTCGGCACCGGCATCGGCACCTCGCCCTGCGGCGCGCCGCCGGGCGGCTCCTCGATGACCTCCCCGTCGGGCGAGACCTCGTCGCCGGCGCGCGGACCGACCGGGGCCGCGTCCTGGTCGCCTGCCCCTTTGCAGTCGGTGATCCAGACGTCGTAGACGGGGTGCTCCACGGCGTTGAGGCCGGGGCTCGCCGCATACATCCAGCCGGAGAAGATGCGCCGGACCTCGTTGGTCAGCGTCACCTCGTCGACCTCGACGAAGGCCACCGTCTCCGGGGTCTCCGTCGGCGGGTTGGTGAAGCAGACCTTCGGCGTCACCTGGAGCGAGCCGAACTGCACCGTCTCGTCGATGGACACCTCGAAGGCGACCGTGCGCGCGGTGATCTTGTCGAGGCCGGAGAACACCGCCACCGGGTTGGGCACCCGCTCGATCTGCTGCGCCGCGGCCGGACCGGACAGCGCGGCTGCGCAGGCGAGCGCGAGCGGCAGGCGCGGCGCTGGGAACGACCTCGCCATCACGCCGCCGGCTTTTCCGCGTGCATGCGCAGGCGGATGTAGTCGGCCGTCCAGTTGCCGGCCCGGTCGCGCATGCTGTGGGACAGCAGTTCCTCCACCTCGGCGAGCGCCGCGCCGGCGTCCGCGCCGAACTGCGCGAAGAACGGCTGGCGGAACACCATCAGCCAGCCCTGCAGGCCGGTCGGCAGCGGCGTCGGCCGCGGGAACAGGCCGATGCGCGCGACCGTGAAGCCGCGCGCCTCCAGCAGCGCGCGATACTCGTCCGGGGTCGGGAAATACCATGGCGAGGCCAGCGCCACGTCGCCGCCGCGCGCCTTCGCCACCGCGACCATTGCGGTCACCAGCGCCGCGACATTGCCGTGCCCGCCGAACTCGGCGACGAAGCGCCCGCCGGGCTTGAGCGCCCGCCACACCCCGTCCACCACCGCTTCCGGCCGCGTCATCCAGTGCAGCGCGGCGTTGGAGAACACGCCGTCGAACTCCGCGTCGAAGCCGAGCGCATGGCCGTCCATGGCGCGCGCGTCCAGCCCCCGCGCCCGGGCCGCCGCGATGAAGTCGTCGGCCGTGTCGACGCCGACCGCGTGGCAGCCGGCCGCCGCCAGCCTCTGCGTCAGCACGCCGTCGCCGCAGCCGAGGTCGAGCACCCGCTCGCCGGCGCGCGGCGCGAACCACTCCATCACGCCGCCGGCGAGGTCTGACACGAATCGCACGTTCCGGTCGTAGCTCTCCGCGGTCCAGACCTGGACGTCGGACAGCCGGCGCTGCGGCTGGCTCATTGTCCGGGGGTCCAGGCCTCGTAGTCGCCGGTGGCGGCCGGCCGCCGGCCGGCGGCGAGCGTCGAGCCGCGCGGGCGCCACGCGGCGGGCGTCCCGGTCATGTTGCGCCGGTGCGGCTTCTGCCACTCGCGGGCGGCGTAGGCCTCCTCGCTGGGGGGCGCGTCCACGGTGAAGTGCATCCAGCCGTGCCAGCCCGGCGGCACCTGGGAGGCGTCCCAGTCGCCGCTGGCATAGACCACCCAGCGCCGCTCGCCGAAGGGCGGCATGTCCTTCGAGCGGAAGTAGCGGTTGCCGAACTCGTCCTCGCCCACGAACGTGCCGAACCTGCGGGTCCACAGCCGCGTGCCGAAGGTGTTGCCGGTCCACCAGGCGAAAATCTCTTTGAACATGCAGGTCAGACGCCTCCGAAAGCCGGCGGGACTATGGCGACGGGGGCAGCCCGTGTCCAGAACGCGTTGGCCATTCGCCCGCGGCGCATTGCGCCCGTGCAACGGCGCGCGGCCTTCTCCCCCGCGCCGGGGACGCCTAAGTTCCGGGCTGACACCGCGATCCAGAACGGAGCCCTCCCATGCAGCTCAGCGGCATCCACCACCTCACCGCCGTCTCCGCCGACGCGCGCGGCAACCACGCCTTCTATACCGGCACGCTCGGCATGCGCATGGTGAAGAAGAGCGTCAACCAGGACGACACCTCCGCCTATCACCTGTTCTACGCCGACGCCGAGGGCTCTCCCGGCACCGACATGACGTTCTTCGAGTGGCCGGTGGGCCCGGAGCGGCGCGGCACGCACTCCATCGCCCGCACCTGCCTGCGCGTCGCCGGAGACGGCGCGCTGGACTGGTGGCGCGAGCGGCTGTCCGCCGAGGGGGCGAAGCTGGGCGACGTCGCCAGCCGCGGCGGCCGCGCCTGCCTCGACTTCGAGGACCGCGAGGGCCAGCGCCTGACGCTGATCGACGACGGCGGCGCGGGCGAGGCCCACCCCTGGGACCGCAGCCCGGTGCCGGCGGACCGCCAGATCCGCGGCCTCGGCCCCATCGTGCTCTCGGTGCCGGTGCTGGAGCGCACCGCGCAGGTGCTCACGGAAGTCATGAACATGACCGAGACCGGCCGCTACGAGCACGAGGGCACGCGCGGCGGCGCGCCGGTGCCGGTCCATGTGTTCTCCATGGGCGCTGGCGGGCCGGCGGCCGAGCTTCACGTCGCCGTGGAGCCCGGCCTGCCGACCGCGCACCAGGGCGCCGGCGGCGTCCACCACGTCGCCTTCCGCACGCCGGACGCCGACTATGACCGCTGGGCGGAGCGGCTGGCCGCGCTGCGCGTGCCCAACAGCGGCCGGGTCGACCGCTTCTACTTCCGCAGCCTGTATTTCCGCGAGCCCAACGGCATCCTGTTCGAGATCGCCAGCGACGGCCCCGGCTTCCACGCCGACGAGCCCAAGGACACCATGGGCGAGAAGCTGGCGCTGCCGCCGTTCCTGGAGCCGAGGCGGAAGGAGATCGAGGCGGGGCTGAAGCCGTTGTGAGGCGGGTGTTTTCGGTAACTCCCTCCGTCGCCCTCCGGCTCGACCGGAGGGCCCAGCTCCCTTTCCCCTCGGCCTGAAGCTGGATGCTCCGGTCAAGCCCACGGCTGTCCGGTTCATGTTTCGAGGCCGTTGAAGGCGAGTTGCCTTGGGTCGTGGATGACGGTTGGCGGGGGATGGCGCAGCGTGTCGATTGGTCTGCGGTG
>JAEWEX010000189.1 GCA_023389135.1 Pseudomonadota bacterium
ATGCTGCGGCTCGCGGCCGGGCTCGACCGGCCCTCCGGCGGCTGCGTGCGCGTGGACGACACCGTGATCGAGGCGCCGCACCCGGCGGTGGGCGTGGTGTTCCAGGAGCCGCGGCTGCTGCCGTGGCTCACCATCGCCGACAATATCGGCTTCGGCCTCGCCGATCTGCCCAAGGCCGAGCGCACCGAGCGCGTGGAGCGGGCGCTGCTCAGGATCGGGCTCGCCGGCTACGGCCCGCGCTGGCCGCGGGAACTGTCCGGCGGGCAGGCCCAGCGCGTCGCCATCGCCCGGGCGCTGGTCACGCAGCCCAAGGTGCTGCTGCTGGACGAGCCGTTCTCGGCGCTGGACGCGTTTACCCGCGTCGACCTCCAGAACGCGCTGCTGGGCCTGTGGGAATCCCACCGGCCGACGCTGGTGCTGGTGACCCATGACGTGGAGGAGGCCGTGGCGCTGGCGGACCGTGTGGTGGTGATGCAGCCGCATCCGGGGCGCATCTTCGCCGACATTCCGGTCGGGCTGCCGCGACCGCGCGACCGGCTGGCCGACGACTTCACGGCGGTGGAGCGCAAGATCCTGCGCGCGCTGGACGGCTCGCTCGCGCCCGCCGCGGAATCTGCTAACAGGGCGGGGAACGCCGATGCCGGCGCCGCCATGTGGTGGTGACGGCGGCCACGGACACGCTTGAAGGAGACCGCCGATGGATGCCACTGCGCTGCGGGCCATGCAGGCCCCGCTGAAGTCGAAGTACAAGGACGATGCCGGCGCGGCCCGCATCACGCTGAAGGCCTCCGGCGCGCTGGACGACCAGTCCATCGCCTGCAAGGTCGAGACCGGCCGCGCCATCGCGGTGGCGGGGCTGCACCCGGCCACCGGCGGCTCCGGCCACGAGCTGTGCTCGGGCGACATGCTGCTGGAGGCGCTGGTCGCCTGCGCCGGCGTGACGCTGAAGGCGGTGGCCACCGCGCTGGAGATCCCGCTGCGCTCCGGCACCGTGAAGGCGGAGGGCGACCTCGACTTCCGCGGCACGCTGGGCGTCGACCGCGAGGCCCGGGTCGGCTTCGAGGCCATCCGCCTCACCTTCGAGATCGACACCGACGCGCCGCAGGACAAGATCGACAGCCTGCTCAAGCTCACCGAGCGCTACTGCGTGGTGTTCCAGACCATCGCCAACAAGCCCGAGCTGGCCGTGAAGCTGACCAACGGCGGCTGAGGCTCGGCCCGGTCCGGAAAGCCCCCGCTGTCATCCCGGCCGAAGCGGCGGGATCCAGGAACACGGGCGTGTCCGGACGAGCCTGTGTTCCTGGATCCCGGATCGGCCTTCGGCCATCCGGGATGACAGCCGGGAAAATCTATCCCTTCCTGATCGACTTCAGCCGGTAGAGCGCTTCAAGCGCGGCCCTCGGCGTCAGGTCGTCGGGCTCGATGGCGTCGAGCGCGTCCAGCGCCGGCTCCGCCTTCGCCGGCGGGGCCGCAGGCGTCGCGGGGCGCACCGCGAACAGCGGCAGGTCGTCGATCAGCTTCTCCACCGGCTGCGCCCGCTCGGCCGCCTCCAGCTCGGCGAGGATGATGCGGGCGCGGTCGACCACGGCCGCCGGCAGGCCCGCCAGCTTGGCCACCTGGATGCCGTAGGACCGGTCCGCCGCGCCGTCGATCACCTCGTGCAGGAACACCACGTCGCCGTGCCATTCCGTGACGCGGACGGTGGCGTTGTGGAGCCGCGGCAGCCGGCGCGTCAGCTCGGTCAGCTCGTGGAAATGGGTGGCGAACAGGGCGCGGCAGCGGTTGGCCTCGTGCAGGTGCTCGATGGCCGCCCAGGCGATGGACAGCCCGTCGAAGGTCGCCGTGCCGCGGCCGATCTCGTCCAGGATCACCAGCGAGCGCGGGCCGGCCTGGTTCAGGATGGCGGCGGTCTCCACCATCTCCACCATGAAGGTCGAGCGGCCGCGCGCGAGGTCGTCGGACGCGCCGACGCGGCTGAACAGCCGGTCGACCGCGCCGATGCGCGCCGAGGCCGCGGGCACGAACGACCCCGCCTGAGCAAGGATCGCGATCAGGGCGTTCTGGCGCAGGAAGGTGGACTTGCCGGCCATGTTGGGGCCGGTGACCAGCCAGATGCGGCCTGCATGCTCGCCGGCCGGCGCGGAGAGGTCGCAGTCATTGGCGACGAAGGCGCCGCCTGCCGCCGTCACCGCGGCCTCCACCACGGGGTGGCGGCCTCCGGCGATGGCGAAGTCGTGCGAGCCGTCCACGGAGGGGCGCACCATGCGGCGCTCCACCGCCAGCTCGGCCAGCCCGGCCGCCACGTCCAGCGCCGCCAGCGCGTCGCACAGCGTCCGCAACCCGTCGCCGGCCGCGGTCACCAGCGCCGCGAGGTCGGAGAACACGCCGCGCTCGATGGCGAGCGCGCGCTCGCCCGCCGCCGCGATGCGCGCCTCCAGGTCGCCCAGCTCTGCGGTGGAGAACCGCATGGCGCCCTGCAGCGTCTGGCGGGGGATGAAGGTGGCGTTCCAGGGCGCGGCGCGCAGCTCCTCGCCCTTGTCGGCGGGCACCTCGACGAAGTAGCCGAGGAACTGGGTGTGCTTGATGCGCAGCGTGCGCGCGCCGGTCTCTGACGCGTAGCGCGCCTGCAGCTCGGCGATCACCTTGCGGCTCTCGTCGCGCAGCCGCCGCTGGGTGTCCAGCTCCTCGTCGAAGCCTTTTCTGACGAAGCCGCCATCGGCGATCTGCGGCGGCAGCTCGTCGGCGAGGGCCGCGGCCAGCCGGTCCGCCAGGCCGGGGTCCACGC
>JAEWEX010000199.1 GCA_023389135.1 Pseudomonadota bacterium
ATGCTGCGGCGGCCGAGGGCGTGCGGCTGCTGTGATGCGGACCTCGGAGGCGGACATCCTGATCGTGCCGGGCTGGTCGGATTCCGGCCCGGAGCACTGGCAGAGCCGCTGGGAGGGCAGGCTCTCCACGGCGCGGCGGGTGGTGCAGGACGACTGGGCGCGGCCTCGCCGCGACGCATGGGTCGACAGGCTGGCGCAGGCGGTGGCCGCGGCGCGCCGGCCGGTGGTGCTGGTGGCGCACAGCCTGGGCGTGGTCGCGGTCGCGCATCTTGCGGCCGAGGGGCGCGCCAAGGGCGTGGCCGGCGGGTTCCTGGTGGCGCCGCCGTCGGAGGCGGTGCTGGCGGGGCTCGACGGCGTCGATGCCGCCTTCCTGCCGATTCCGAGGGAGCCGCTGCCGTTTCCGGCGGTGGTCGTGGCCGGCGCCACCGATCCCTATTGCGGCGCCGGCGAGGCCGCGGCGCTGGCGTCGGCCTGGGGCGCGGCGTTCTCCGACGCCGGGGACAGCGGACACCTGAACGCCGCCTCCGGCCACGGGGCGTGGCCGGAGGGGCTCATTCGCTTCGCAGGCTTCCTGAGAGGGCTCTAGCCCTCAGCGGTTCCGGCGGTCGCGACGGTTGCCGGCGCGCTCGCGACGGATCTCACGCCGGTTCTGGGCGCGCTGACGCGTCACCTGGCGGCGGTTCTGCACCCGCTGACGCTGGATCTGGCGCTGGTTCTGCGCCCGCTGGCGCTGGATCCGGGCGCGGGGACGGTCGTTCGCCCGCTGGCGCTGGATCTGCCTGCGGTTCTGCGCCCGCTGGCGCTGCAGCTGGGTGCGGTTGCGGACCCGCTGGCGCTGGAGCTGGGTGCGATTGCGCGCCCGCTGGCGCTGGATCTGGTTGCGGTCGCGACGGACCTCCCGGGCGCGATCCTGACGGCGGTCGCGGCGGTGCTCCCAGCGGTCGCGGCGGGCTTCCCGCGAACCGTGGCGGATGGCGCGGCGGATCAGCCGGGCCGGCAGGTTCCGGTACGCGTTGCCGCGATAGTAGTAGTAGCCGCTGTAGTAATAGGGCCGGTCCGCATAGACGTAGAGCGGGACGGGGGCCGGCGGGGCCGACACCACGACCGGGCCGAGATCGGCGTAACCGCCGGTGTCGAGGTAGCTGGCGCTGACATAGCCGACGGTGCCGTCGAATTCGACCTCGCACCAGTTGCTAACACAGCCGATGACGTCGACGGTGTAGCCGCCGGGCACGACGGTGATGACGCCGTACCCGGTGCCGGGTCCGGTGCGCATGTTCAGATCTGCCGTGACGGCCGCGGGTTCGGCGGATGCCACCGCGGCGGTGCCGAAGAATGCGGCGGCCGCCAGGATGCGTGTTGCCAGGGACATGGCGCTTGACTCCTGCGTTTCTTGCAACCTTTGGAGCCACCCCACCCCGATCGCTTCAGCCCCTCCAACGCACAAGGGGCCCGATTCAGTCGATTTCGCTGAAAAAGAATCTTTGCAAGGGGGGCATCTGGTGTGGGCACGTCCGATCCAGCGCCCCGGACCGGTTGCGGGAGCGGGCGCGTTCCCGCCCGCCGGTCAGCCTTTCGCCCGGGTCGCGGCGACCAGCGCCGAGGCGCCGGCGCGGACGTAGCCGAGATCGGTTGCGATGGCCACGATGCGGAAGCCGCGGGCGGCGAAGGCGCGCGCGGCGGCGGCGTCGTTGGCGTAGATCGCGGTCATGCGGTCGTGGGCCGCCGCCGCCGCCAGAACGCGGTCGAGCGCGTCCGACACCAGGGCGTGGTCAGGATCCACGGTATCGCCGCCGGTGAGCGAGATCGACAGGTCGCTCGGGCCCACGAGGACGCCGTCGACGCCGTCCACGGCCAGTATGTCCTCGCACGCCTCCAGCGCCGCCCGGGTCTCGATCATGACGAACAGGGCGGTGAGATCGTTGGCGGCGGACAGATAGGCCCTGGGCGCCATGGCGCCCGCGCCGATGCCGCGCATGGGGCCCCAGCTGCGGCCGCCGCGCGGCGGATATTTCGCGAAGGCGACCGCGGCGCGCGCCTCCGCCACGGAATTGACCATGGGCACGATCACGGCGGACGCGCCCATGTCCAGAACGCGGCTGATGGACGCGGTGTCGCCCTGCGGCACGCGCACCAGCGCCGGAACGCCCGCGGCGGCGATGGCGACCGACAGGTTCTCCACGCCCGCCAGCCCGTGCTGGAGGTCGAAGGTCAGGCTGTCGAAGCCGCCGGCGACCACCTCGCGGGCGATCTCGGCATGGCTGGTCATCATCCATCCGGTGAGGTGGAGACCCCCGGCGCCGACGATGGAGCGGAACGGGACGGGCGCGGTCATGGCGGGCCGCCTCAGGCCGACTTCACTTCGTCGATGGCCCGGGCGAGCAGGTCCTCCATGGTGCGGCGGATCTGGTGGTCGGACTGCTGGACGCCGCCGGCGTCGAAATCGGCGCGGATCTTGCGGAACACGTCGTCGTCGCCGGCTTCCTCGAAATCGGCGACCACCACCGACTTGGCGTAGGCCTCGGCATCGGGGCCGGACTTGCCGAGCTTCTCCGCGGCCCACAGGCCGAGCAGCTTGTTGCGGCGCGCCATGGCCTTGAAGCGCAGCTCCTCGTCATGGGCGAACTTCTTCTCGAAGCCGTCCTGGCGCTTGTCGAACGTCGTCATGGGTGGCTCCCGTTGGATGCGTCGGATGAGACGAGGATATGGTCGCGCGACCGCGACTTGCATAGCCGCGGGGCGGCACCAAATCAACGTGAAGCGCCCGGACCGACGCCTGCGCCCGCGGTCGTTGTATCGGTCGCGGCAATCGGATAGGTTCCGCCCGCCCGGGCCGGTGGGACGGTCGCCAGGCCGCGTGCGATTCCGCAGGGTCTGCGCGAGACGCACGGGCCCAGACGCCACGGAGACACCCGCAAGCCCCATGGATTTCCTCAAGCCACGGTACACGCCCATGAGCCGCCGCCGCCGCATCTACGAAGGCAAGGCGAAGATCCTCTACGAGGGTCCGGAACCCGGCACGCTGATCCAGCACTTCAAGGACGACGCCACCGCCTTCAACGCCAAGAAGCACGAGGTGGTGGACGGCAAGGGCGTGCTGAACAACCGGATCTCGGAGTACATCTTCCAGAACCTGAACGACATCGGCGTCCCGACGCATTTCATGCGGCGGCTGAACATGCGCGAGCAGCTCATCCGCGAGGTGGAGATCATCCCGCTGGAGGTGGTGGTGCGCAACGTCGCCGCCGGCTCGCTGTCGACCCGGCTCGGCATCGAGGAGGGCACGCAGCTGCCGCGCTCGATCATCGAGTTCTACTACAAGAACGACGCGCTGAACGACCCCATGGTCTCCGAGGAGCACATCACCGCTTTCGGCTGGGCGAGCCCGCAGGAGATCGACGACATCATGTCGCTGGCGATCCGCGTGAACGACTTCCTCACCGGCCTGTTCCTGGGCGCCGGCATCCGGCTCGTGGACTTCAAGATGGAGACCGGCCGGCTGTGGGAGAACGACATGGTGCGGATCGTCGTCGCCGACGAGATCAGCCCCGATTCGTGCCGGCTGTGGGACATCAAGTCCAACGACAAGCTCGACAAGGACCGGTTCCGCCGCGACATGGGCGGGCTGGTGGAGGCCTATTCGGAGGTCGCGCGGCGGCTGGGCATCCTGTCGGAGAACGAGAACCCGGTGGCGAAGTCCGGCCCGACGC
>JAEWEX010000229.1 GCA_023389135.1 Pseudomonadota bacterium
GTGGCGGCGGCGGTGAGACGGCCCATCACGGGCGGGGTTCCTCCGGGGGTCGGCGTGGCGCTCGGCATGGCGCGGGGCACGGGGGCGGACGCCTCATGTCGACCGCAGGGACGCGGGCGTCAAGGCGCGAGCCTCAACTCGGTCACCTGCCGGTAGACCTCGCCGGGCGCGAGCAGCGCGCTCGGGAAATGTGGCCGGTTGGGCGCGTCGGGCCACAGCTGCGGCTCCAGGCACAGGCCGGCGAAGGGACCGTAGGCGCGCCCGCCATGGCCGGGAACCGCGACGCCGAGCTTGTAGCCGTTGTAGAGGTGCAAGCCCGGCGCCGTGGTCCGCAGCTCCAGGGTCGGGCCGCCCGGCGCCCGCAGCCGCGCGGCCAGGCGGGGCGTGTCGATGCGGTCGCGGTGGAGGCAGAAGGTGTTGTTGTAGAGCGCCGGTTCGCCGGCCGCCGGGCCCACGCGCCGCGGCGCCCGGAAATCGAAGGCGGTGCCGGCCACGGGCGCGACCTCGCCGGTGGGGATCAGCTCCGCGTCGCAGGGCAGATAGTCTTCCGCCGCGATCTCCAGCACGTGGTCGTGGATGTCCGCGCGGCCCGACAGGTTGAAATAGCTGTGGTGGGTGAAGCCCGCATAGGTGCGCCGGTCGCTGGTCGCGGTCATCTCGATGCGCAGCGTGCCCGGCGCGGCGATGTCGTAGCGGACCCGGGCCTCGATGCGGCCCGGGAAGCCGCCCTCCCCGTCGGGCCCGGCGATGGCGAATTCCGCATGCCGGTCCGAGGCCGAGACCACGTCCCAGTCGCGCCGCGCGAAGCTGGCGCCGCCGCCATGGAGGTGGTGGCCGTCCTCGCCGCGCTCCAGCTCCAGTTCGCGGCCGTCCAGCATGCAGCGGCCATGGGCGATGCGGTTGGCCCAGCGCCCGACGGTCGCGCCGAAATAGGGCGAGTGCGCGCGATAGTCGGCGGGGTCAGGAAACCCCAGCACCAGCGGCTGGCTGAAGCCCGCGAGCCACAAATCCGCCAGCGCCGCGCCATAGGGGATCAGCCGCGCCGACAGCGTGCCGTCGTCGAGCAGGATGCCGCGGCCGGTCGCGGCCGCGGCGCCCGGATCCGCCAGCGTCACTGGAACACCGCGCGCGGCAGCGCCAGCACCAGTTCCGGCACGTAGGTCACGAGCATCAGCACCGCCACCTCCAGGATGAGGAACGGGATGATCGCCCGACTCATCTGGCCGATGCGGACATTGGCGATGCTGCCCGCCACATAGAGCGACAGGCCGACCGGCGGCGTGATGGTGCCGATCATCAGGTTGATGGTCATCATCACCCCGAAGAACACCGGGTCGATGCCGAACTGCAGCGCCACCGGCAGCAGCACCGGCGTGAAGATGATCATGGCCGAGCCGCCGTCCAGGAAGCAGCCGACCACCAGCAGCATCAGGTTGATCAGCAGCAGCACCAGCGCCTGGCTGGCGACGTTGCTGGAGAACCAGTCGGCCAGCGCCAGCGGGATCTGCTCCACGGCCAGCACGTAGCCCACCAGGTTGGCGACGCCGACGATCACCAGGATCATCGCGGTGCTGATCCCCGCCCGGTAGAAGATGCCCGGCAGGTCGGAGAATTTGAGCTCCCGATAGATCACCATGCCGCACACCAGCGCATAGGCCGAGGCGACCACCGCGGATTCCGTGGCGGTGAAGATGCCGCCCAGAATGCCGCCGATGATGATGGCGGGCATGAGCAGGGCCGGCAGCGCGCTCCAGAACGCGGAGACGAGCTTGCGGAAGGTGAAGTCGGCGGTCTCGCGCGGGTAGTTGCCGCGCCTCGCCTTGACGTAGATCAGGCCCATGAGGCCCGCCGCCATGATCAGGCCGGGGATGACGCCGCCGATGAACAGCTGGCCGATGGAGACCCCGGCGCTGACGCCGTAGAGCACCATGGGGATGCTGGGCGGGATGATGGGGCCGATGACGCCGGCCGCCGCCACCACCGCGCCGGAGAAGTCGGCGCGGAAGCCGCGCTTCTTCATCATGGGGATCAGAGTGGAGCCGATGGCCGTGGTGTCGGCCACCGCCGAGCCGCTGATGCCGGCGAAGATGACCGAGGCCATGACCGCGACATGGGCGAGGCCGCCGGTGATCCAGCCGACCAGGTAGTTGGAGAACTCCACCAGCCGGCGCGAGATGCCGCCGGTCTCCATGAGCGAGCCAGCCAGCATGAAGAACGGGATCGCCAGCATGGGGAAGCTGTCGACGCCGGAGAAGATGCGCTGGACCACCAGTTCCGTGGACAGGAAGCCCAGCACATAGAGCAGCACCAGCGCGCTCGCGCACAGCGCGAACACGATGGGCACGCCCACCACCAGGCAGACCATGAAGACGCCGAACAGGATGCCGAGGGAGGTCATGGGGCGGAGGGCCTGACGATCTCGATGGCGTGGCGCGCGATGCCGGCGACGAGCCAGACCGACATCAGCGCGGTGGTGACGGGGATGACGGCGTAGACCACGCCCATGAGCACCTGCGAGGCCGGCGCGCGCTGGTTCCATTCGGCCAGCATCACCGACGTGCCGCCGTCCAGCATCTGCCAGACGCAGACCAGCGCCACGAGCTTGGCGACGATGAGGATCGCGTTCCTGACGCGGGCCGGAAAGCCGTCGATGAAGCTGGTCACCGCGATATGCCCGTCCTCGCGCACCAGCAGGGCGGCGCCCACGAAGGTGACCCAGACGAACAGGAAGCGCGCCGCCTCCTCCGACCAGGCCAGCGGCTGGCCCAGCACGTGTCGGAACACCACCTGCAGCAGCACGGACACGCTCATGGCCATCATGAGCAGGATCAGCGCCCAGCGCAGCAGGCCCGCCGCGCCGCGGTCGATCCGGCCCAGAACTCCCCCCGCGCCGTGCTGGGGCGCGGGGGCGGTGCCGTGGTCAGGCGCGTGGCTCATTCGCTCGCGGCCGCGTCGATCATGTCGAGCCACTTCCTGGCGGTCTCGCCATATTCGGCGATGGCCTCGTCGCGCAGCGGCGCGACCGCCTTGGCGAAGGCGTCGCGGTCCGGTCGGCTGACCTCCATGCCGGCCTTCTCCAGCTCCACCAGCAGCCGCGCGTCGTCGTCGCCGACCTTGTCGCGCTGGACCTTCTGGCTGTCGATGACCGCCTGGCTGATGATCTCCTGATGCGCGGGCGAGAGCTTCTCCCAGGCCTTGGCGCTGTAGAGCACCATGTGGGTCAGGTGCAGGTGGCCGGTGAGCGCGAGGTGGTCGTTCACCTCGGCGAACTTGGCGTTGAAGATGTTCGACAGCGGGTTCTCCTGGCCGTCGACCACGTCCTGCTGCATGGCGGTGTAGAGCTCGTTGAAGCTCATGGGCGTGGCGCTGGCGCCCATCAGCTCGAGCGACTTGAGATGATACTTGGCCTGGGGCGTGCGGATCTTCAGGCCCTTGAGGTCGTCGGGGCCGTTGATGGCGCGCTTGCTGTTGGTGATGTGGCGCAGGCCGGCCTCGTAATAGCCCAGCAGCTTGACGCCCTCCTTCTCGACCAGCCCGCGGACCTCCTCGCCCAGCTCGCCGTCGAAGACGCGGAAGGCGTGCTCGCGGTCCTTGAAGATGTAGCCGATCTCCAGCGTGTTCAGCACCGGCGCCCAGGAGCCGAAGAAGCCGGTGGTGACCCAGGTGATCTCCAGCGTGCCGTTGCGCAGCTGCTCCACCATCTCGCGCTGGCCGCCGAGCTGGCCGTCGGTGAAGACGCGGACGTCGATCTCGCCGTTGGAACGCTCCTCGACAAGACGCTCGATCTCGCGGGCGCCGACATTCTCGGGATGGTCGCCCTGGACCACGGTGCCGATCTTGACGATGACCTTGGACTGGGCGAGCGCCGGTCCGGCCAGGAAGGTTCCGGCGACGAGCGCCGCGGCGGCGAGGGCCAGCGGCCCCTGGGACGGCTTGATGCGGGTCATGTCTGTGTTCTCCTCCACTGGATTGGCGGCGCATGCCGCGCCTGGTTGATCGTATGTCCCGGGGTCACCGGGGGGTGCCGTCGGCGGTGTAGCCGCCGTCGACATAGACCACCGCGCCGGTGGTGTAGCTGGCGACCGGAGAGGCGAGGAACGCGACCGTGGAGCCCACCGCGGCCGGGTCGCCGAGCCGCGCCATGGGCACCCGGTCCATCAGGCGCTGCCGCTTGGCGACGCTGTCGGGATCGGTGGCGTGGTAGATCGGGTTCATGGGGGTGTCGATGGTGCCCGGTGCCACCGCGTTGACGCGGATGCCGGCCGGCGCCAGTTCCACCGCGAGCTGCTTCACCAGCATGTCGATGGCGGCCTTGGTGGCGCAGTAGGCGCCCATGTCGCCCTTGGCGATGCGGCCGTGCAGCGAGGAGATGGCGACGATGGCGCCACCCCGTCCGGCCGCTGACATGACGCGGCCGGCGGCGGCCGCGGTGTGGTAGGCGCCGTAGAAGTTGGTGCGCACCACCCGGTCCCAGTCGGCGGGCGGCGTGTCCAGGATCGACTGCCGCGTGGTGATGCCGGCGTTGTGGACCATCAGGTCGAGCCCGCCGAAGGTCTCGACCGTCGCCGCCACCATGGCGTCCACCGCGGCGGCGTCGCCGACATCGGCCTCCACGGCCAGCGCACGGCCGCCGGCGGCCTCGACATCGGCGCAGATCGCCGCCGCGGCTTCGGCGTCGCCCAGATGGTTGACGACCACCGCCATGCCCTCGGCGACCAGCGCCGCCACGATGGCGCGGCCAATGCCGCCCGTGGCGCCGGTGACGATCGCCGTGCCGCCCGTCAGACCCAGATCCATTGCCACCCCGAACGCCGTTCCGACCCTGCCTGCGCCGCATTGAAGACCGGGCGCGCTGGACAGCCGGGAGACTGGAATCGCGGCATCCATATGTCAATGCGAAATCGCATGCAATTGTGTGCTCGTGTGCATGCCGATGCGAACTATATCGTTGATTTATATCAATTATTGTCCCGCCTTAGGTGGCAACAATATCGCTGCCTTGTCGTGCCGGATACGATGGAATTCTGCGTGCAATCGGCTATGCTGGCCCCGGCCGCCGCCGCCGGCCGCATTGACGCGGGGGGCGGCGCGGCCAAAAAGGGTGGGTCTCGACCGCGCCGAATCGACGGCGCCGGACCGGCCCGGGAAGGACATGACCGACATGGCTAGAGCCCCGCGCCCGACGGACAGGCGCCGCAAGAAGGCAGGAACGGTCTCGCTGGACGAGGAGGTCTTCAACGCGATCCGCACCATGATCGCTGAGCGCCGCCTGCTGCCCGGCGAGCATGTGGTGCCCGAGCGCCTGGCGAAAGAGATGTCGGTCAGCCGCACGCCCGTGGTGAACGCGCTCAAGCGGCTGAAGCAGGACGGGCTGATCGACTGGGTGACCAATTCCGGCGCGTTCGTGAAGCGCTTCACCAGGCTGGAGATCGCCCAGATATTCGAGTTGCGCGAGGTCATGGAGGGACTGTCGGCCCGCCACGCGGCGCGCAACCTGTCGGTGGCGGAGATCGACGCGCTGGAGGAGCTGTTCGCCGATTTCCAGGGCCTGCCGGAGGGCCAGCTCAGCCCGCGCGTGGTGCGCGCCTACCTGACCCAGGACCGCAAGTTCCACCGCGCCATCATCGACGCCGGCGCCAGCCCGCCGCTCCGGCGCGCCATCGACCTGGTGCATGTGACGACGGCGGCGGATTCGGCCGGACTGATCCGCACCGTGTCGGTGGGCGTGGCGGAGCACCAGGTGATTTTGCAGGCGTTCCGCGACCGCGACCCGGAGGCGGCGGAGGCGGCCATGCGCACCCATCTCAACCGCTCCGTGGTCTGGCTCTACGAGGAGGCGGAGGCGGAAAAGGAGCAGGCGCTGGCGGACGACGAGGCGGCGGCCGAAGCCGCCCCTCAGCCGCGGTCGGGGCGGAAGAGCGGCTCGCGCACGCCCGCGGTCGGGACCACGACAGAAAACAGCGCCCCCGCCTCCGGCTCGCGCGCCAGGGCGTCCTCGCTCATCCGCTGACGGGCGGAGGTGACATAGAGCGTCTTGAGGTCGTCCCCGCCCAGCGCGCAGGCCGAGACCTGGCCGGCCGGCAGCGCGATCACCGCATCGACGCGGCCGTCGGGGGCGATCCTCGCCACCTGCCCTCCCCCGTAGCGGGCGTGCCACAGGCACCCCGCCTCGTCGACGGTGGCGCCGTCCGGCATGCCCGGCAGCGCGCCGGCGGCCAGCAGGACGCGCGGGTTCGACGGCGCGCCGTCGTCGATGTCGTAGTCGTAGGCCATGACCGCGCCGGTCCAGGAATCGGCGAAGTACATGATGCGCCCGTCGGGGCTCCAGGCGAGGCAGTTGGGGATGGTGATGCCGGCCAGCATGCGGGACAGGCCGCGGCGGTCGTAGCGGTAGAAGGCGCCGTTGGGCTCGCGCGCGGTGTCGTCCAGCGTGCCCAGCCAGAAGCGCCCCTGCCGGTCGCAGCGCCCCTCGTTGGAGCGGTTGGCGGGCCGGTCGGGCTCCACCGCCGCCGCCTCGCGGAAGCCGCTGCCCGGCCGGTAGAACCCGACGCCCTTGCGCATGGCGAGGATCAGGCCGTCATCGCCGTCGAGCGCCAGCGCCGCGACCAGGTCAGGTGCGATCACCGTCTCCACCGCGCCGGTCCCGGGGGTCAGCGCATGAATGCGCGACGCACGGATGTCGGTCCACAGCAGCCGGCCCGAGCGCCAGCACCAGACCGGGGATTCCCCCAGCAGGTTGTTCCCGCGATGGACGATTTCCGGGGTCATTGCAGGCGGTCGAGCACGGCGCGGGTGGCGTCGCGCAGGCCGGTGGTCCCGCCGAACTCCATGGGCTGCAGCGCCTTGTCCTCGTAGGCCGCCCAGACGGCCGCCTCCACCGCCTCGCCGGCGGCCACCAGCCGCTCGTCGCCGTGGCGGGCGCCCAGCCAGTCCAGCATCATGGCCATGGACAGCAGCATGGCGGTGGGGTTGGCCTTGTCCTGGCCGGCGATGTCGGGCGCGGTGCCGTG
>JAEWEX010000362.1 GCA_023389135.1 Pseudomonadota bacterium
GGCGACGCCCTGGTGCTGTCGATCGCGGCCGCCTCGATCGTCGCCAAGGTCACCCGCGACTGCCTGATGGCGCAGGTCGGCGCCGCGCATCCGGGCTACGGCTTCGAGCGTCACATGGGCTACGGCACGCCCGAGCACCTGCGGGCGCTGGCGGCGCTGGGTCCGAGCCCGCACCACCGCATGACCTTCGCGCCTGTACGCGCAGCCTACGAAAAAGGCCCGCCGGCGGCAGCCGTCGGGCCTTGTCTCGCGATCCTGTAGAGCCGGCTCAGTTCAGCCGCGCCTTGACGTCGCGCAGCCCGGCATCGATCAGCGCCTCGGCGGTGTTTCCTGTGGCGGCGGATGCGAGCAGGCGCTCGGCCGCGCCCGCGGCGGCGTCGGCCGCAGCCGCCCTCACCTCGGCGACGGCCTGCGTTTCGGCCTGGGCGATCTTGGCTTCCGCCGCCCGCGTGCGGCGTTCCACATAGTCCTCGGCCTTGGCCTTGGCCTCGGCGGCAAGCCGCTCGGCCTCGGCCCGCGCGGCGGCGACGATGGCCTCCGCCTCGGCTTCCGCCTCGCGCCGCTTCTTCTGGTATTCGGCCAGCACGCGCTGGGCCTCCTCACGCAACTCGCGCGCCTCGTCGAGCTCGCGGCGAATGCGCAGGGCGCGGGCGTCCAGCGCCGACGTCACCTTCCCGGGCACGCCGGCATAGATGACGATGGCGACGAAGATCGCGAACGATACGGCGACCCAGAAGTCGGTGGATTCGAGCATGCCCGTCTCCTCAGCGGCCGAGCGCGGCGTCGACCGCGCTCTCGGTCTCGGCCGGCGCGGGCGCCTTGCCGATCAGCTTCTCAACGATGGCCGCCGCGGCCTCGACCGCGATCTCGCGCACATTGGACAGCGCCGCCTGCTTGCTTGCGGCGATGGTCTGCTCGGCTTGCGCCAGCTTGCCGGCGAGCTCGTCCTCGAGCCGCTTGCGGTTGGCCTCGGCCTCGGCGGCGGTCGCCGCACGGGTCTCCGCCGCGATCGCCTGGGCGCGGGCGCGAGCTTCCGCCAGCTCCTTCTCGTAGGCGGCGATGGCCGCCTCCGACTCCTCCTTGAGGCGCTGCGCCTCGGCGAGGTCGCTGGCGACCCGGTCCCGCCTGACCTCGAGGATCGAGCCCACCCGCGGCAGCGCGATCTTCGACATCAGCCAGTAGAGCGCGCCGAAGGTGATGGCGAGCCACAGGAGCTGGGAGGCGAAGCTGTCCGCCTCGAACGGGGGAAAGGAGTTCGAGGGCGCGTTCACGCCCTCGTCGGCGACCACCGTCTCGGTCTCCTGCACCACGGCGTCGGGAATCCCCTGGGCCTGGGCGAGGATGACCATGCTGGTCTGGTCGGATCGCATCGATGCTGCTCCGGATCGGCGGATTGCGGCCCCGCGGATGCGGGGCCGGGGGCCTGGCTCAGACGGCGAACAGCAGCAGCAGCGCGACCAGCAGCGAGAAGATGCCGAGCGCCTCGGTCACGGCGAAGCCGAAGATCAGCCGGGCGAACTGGCCGTCGGCGGCCGACGGGTTGCGCAGCGCGCCGGAGAGATACTGGGCGAAGATGTTGCCCACGCCGATGGCCGCGCCGCCCATGCCGAGGCAGGCGAGACCGGCGCCGATGTACTGGCCGAGCTGTTCCATGACGAAAACTCCTGTGAGGTGAGGTCGGTTGAAAAGTGGGGTGGAGGAGCGGCGCGCCGGGCTCAGTGCCCCGGATGCAGCGCGTCGTTGAGGTAGATGCAGGTGAGGATGGTGAAAACATAGGCCTGGACGAAGGCCACGAACACCTCGAACGCGGTCAGCGCCACGGTCAGCGCCAGCGGCAGGATCGCGCCGGCGACGCCCACCGCGCCGAGCCCGCCCAGCGCGATGATGAAGCCCGCGAACACCTTCAGCGTGATGTGCCCCGCCAGCATGTTGGCGAACAGGCGCACCGACAGGCTGAGCGGCCGCGACAGGAACGAGATCACCTCGATCACCACCACCAGCGGCATCAGGTAGCCGGGCACGCCATGCGGCACGAACAGCCGCAGGAAGCCCATGCCGTTCTTCATGAAGCCGTAGATGATGACGGTGAGGATCACCAGCATCGCCAGCGCGAAGGTGACGATGATGTGGCTGGTGACGGTGAAGCCCAGCGGGATCATGCCGAACAGGTTCGCGACCAGCACGAACATGAACAGCGAGAACACCAGGGGGAAGAACTTCATGCCCTCGTTGCCGGCGGATTGGCGCACGGTCGAGGCCACGAACTCGTAGGACATCTCGGCCAGAGACTGCCAGCGGCCGGGCACCAGGGTGCGGCCCTGGGTCGCCAGCATCAGGAACAGGAAGATGGTCGCCACGGTGGCGAACATGAACGCGGCGGAATTGGTCAGCGCGATCTCCGCGCCGCCGATCTCGCCGAACGACACGAGCTTCTTGATCTGGAACTGTTCGATCGGCGAAGTCGCCATGTCCGGCCCTTGTCCTATCCCGCAGTCCCGTCCCCGTCGCCGGTCGGCCGGCGGGCGAGGCCCGTGCTGCGCATTATGTTCACGACGCCGGCGGTGAAGCCGAGCAGCAGAAACACGATCAGCCCGAAAGGCGCGGTCCCGGCGAGCCAGTCCACGCCCCATCCGAGGCCGGCGCCGACGATCACCCCCGCCGCGAACTCCGAGGAGAGCCGAAGCGCCATCGCGAAGCCACGCCGGTCGGTGGCCGACCGGGTCTCTCGCGCGGTTTGCGTCCCGCGTTCGGTCTCGGCGCGTCCCAGCGCCGTGTCCAGACGACGGAGTCGATCGGGAAGATCATCCGCACGCGGAGGACGGGCCGTGTCCGTGGTGTCGCGCTCGCCCTGTGCCATTTCACCGGTCCGCGCTCCGGGCCGCGCCCGCCGCCCCTTGAAAGTCGGCGGCACCTTAGTGACGGCCCCTGCCCAAGTCAAGAATCCGCCGCAAAGCGATAAGGCATTGATCTGGAAAGAAAATCCACCTCAGCTCGCTTCCCGCAGCCGCTCCGCCTGCTCCAGGTCCACCGACACGAGCTGGCTCACCCCCCGCTCAGCCATGGTGACGCCGAACAGGCGGTCCATCCGGCTCATGGTGACGGGATTGTGGGTGACCACCAGGAAGCGCGTGTCGGTCTCGCGCCGCATGGCCTCCAGCAGGTCGCAGAAGCGCTCGACATTGGCGTCGTCCAGCGGCGCATCGACCTCGTCGAGCACGCAGATCGGCGCGGGATTCGTGAGGAAAATCGCGAAGATGAGCGCCATGGCGGTCAGCGCCTGCTCGCCGCCCGACAGCAGCGACAGCGTCTGCGGCTTCTTGCCCGGCGGGCGCGCCAGCACCTCCAGCCCCGCATTGAGCGGATCGTCCGATTCGACCAGCTGCAGTTCCGCCTCGCCGCCGCCGAACAGCGTGACGAACAGCCGGCGGAAATGCAGATCGACCGCGGCGAATGCGACGTTCAGTCGCTCCCGGCCCTCGCGGTTGAGCGTCTGGATGCCGGCCCGCAGCCGCCGGATCGCCTCGACGAGGTCGGCGCTCTCCGCCACGAGAGCGTCATGGGCGCGCGTCACCTCCTCCAGCTCCTCCTCGGCCCGCAGATTGACGGCGCCGAGCCGCTCCCGCTCGCGCCGGAACGCCTCCAGCGCCGCGGTCATCTCCTCCGCCGAGGGCGCGTCGGCCGGCACCTCTCCTCCGGTCGCCGCGCGACCGAGATGCTCCTCCGCCCGGGCGGCCGATTCGGCCACACGGATGTCGGCCGCCTCGCGGCGGGCCTCGGCCCGGGCCAGCGCCTCGCGCGCCTCCGACAGCGCCGACAATGCGGCCCGTGCGGCGCGGTCGGCCTCCAGC
>JAEWEX010000391.1 GCA_023389135.1 Pseudomonadota bacterium
GTATAGTCTGTATACAAACATCATCCTTGTAAAGCCGCTTGAGCCGGGCGCCCCACCCTATGATCCCCGCCGCCGTGAGACTGAAGAGCGGCCTCCAGCGCGGGCCGGAGATCACCATTCTGGTGGACGGTCGCACGGTGCAGGCATTCGCCGGCGAGACGGTCGCGGCAGCCCTGATGGCCGCCGGTCTGTGGCGCCTGCGCGCGTCCCCGCGCACACGGGCGCCGCGCGGGGCGTTCTGCATGATGGGCGTGTGCCAGGAATGCGCGATCCGCATCGACGGAGCGCTGGCGCAGGCCTGCCTGACCCCGGTGCGCGACGGGATGGCGGTGGAACTGAGGGGCGTGCCGTGACGCGCCGCGCCGACCTGATCGTGCTGGGAGGTGGTCCAGCCGGCGCCTCGGCAGCGCTCGCCGCCGCGGCGGAGGGGCTCGATGTGGTGCTTCTGGACGAGGCGGAGGCGCCGGGCGGACAGGTGTTCCGTGCGCCGCCCGCTTCGTTCGTGCTTGCAAAGCGGTCCCACGACCAGGCGGAGGGCGATGCGCTCCGAGCCGCGGTCGCCGCCTCCCGGGTGGAGTGGCGTGGCGGGCGGCGCGTGTGGTCGGTCGGTGACCGGTTCCGGGTCGATGCGGTCGGCCCGGACGGGAACGAGGCCTGCGAGGCGCCGCGCCTCATCGTGGCAACCGGCGCGCATGAGCGGGTGGTGCCCTTCCCGGGCTGGACGCTGCCGGGAGTGATCGGACTTGCGGGCGCCACCATCCTGCTCAAGTCGCAGGGCATGGCCCCGGCCGACCGGCTGGTGGTCGCCGGCTGCGGGCCACTGCTTCTCGCAGTGGCGGCGAAATCGATTGCGGCCGGCGCGCAGGTCGCGGCGATCGTCGACCTCGCAGGCCCCGCGGACTGGCTGCGGACCGTCGGCCCGCTGCTGTCGCGCCCGGCCGTCGCACGCGAGGGCGCGGGCTGGGTGGCCTCCATCGCCCTGAAGCGGGTGCCGGTGCTGTTCCGCCACGCCATCCTGCGCGCGGAAGGCGGCGACATGCTGGAGCGGGCGGTGGCGGTGCCCGTCGACACCCATGGCCGGCCGGTCCTCGGCGGCCGCGAGCGCATCATCGAGACCGGCTGCCTCGCCGTCGGGCATGGACTCGTGCCGGGGGCCGAGGCGACCCGGCTGCTGCGTGCGCAGCATCGCTTCGACCGGTTGCGCGGCGGCTGGGTCCCCGTGACCGATGCTGCGGGCCGAACCTCGATCGCGGGGCTCTACGCCATCGGCGACGGCGCCGGGATCGCGGGCGCAGCCCCGGCCCTGCTCAACGGCCGCATCGCGGGCCTCGCCGCGGCGAGCGACGCCGGCCGGACCGCGGCGGCAAGCGGTGAACTGCTGGCGGAGCGGCAGCGCGCCATGGCGTTCGCGGACGCCATGGCGGGGATGATGGCGCTCAGGCCCGGCCAGGTTGCGGCGATCGCTCCCGACACCGTGGTGTGCCGCTGCGAGGACGTGACGCGCGCGGAGATCGAGCAGGCGGTCGCCGACGGCGCGCGGGAGGTCAACCAGCTCAAGCATTTCACGCGCTGCGGCATGGGGCCGTGCCAGGGGCGCATGTGCGGCGACGTGGCCGGCGAACTGGTCGCGCGTCACGTGGGCGGTCGCGAGGCCGCGGGGTTCTGGACCGGCCGGCCGCCGCTGCGCCCCGTTCCCCTGGACGCCATGCTCGGCAGCTTCGAGTATTCCGACATCCTGGTGCCGAATCCCGCCCCGCTATGACCGCAAGCTACGACCTCGGCGTGATCGGCGGCGGCGTCCACGGCGCAACGGTGGCGCTGTTGTGCGCGCGTGCGGGCATGAAGGTCGTGCTTCTGGAGCGCGGTTCGCTCTGTCGCGAGGCGTCCGGCGTCAATGCCGGCACGCTGACCATGCAGATGACCCGCGTCGCGCTGATCCCCTATGCCCTGAAGGCCCACGCCATGTGGGCAAGCGCGCCGCGGTGGCTTGGCCACGACGTCGGCGTGGTGGTCTGTGACGGCCTGTCGCTCGCCTTCACGGAGCAGGAGGCCGAACTGCTGACCTATCGCGCCGGACGCCGCCGCGAGGCGGGCGCGCCCATCGAGATCGTCTCCGGAGCGGAGGCCCGGCGGGTCGAGCCCGGTGTCTCCGACCGCGTGCTGATCGCAGGGCATTGCGCCGTGGATGGCTACGCCAACGCCTATCTGACGGGCCTCGCCTACCGCCGCGCCCTGGTGGAGGCGGGCGTCGATCTGCGCGAGGCGACGCCGGTCTCCGGGCTGGACCCGGAGGCGAAAGGATTTTCGGCGCTTACGCCTTCGGGCCCCGTCCGCATGACGCGGGTGGTGCTGGCCGGCGGCGTGTGGATCGAGGAGATGATGGGCTGGCTCGGCATCGCGCTTCCCATCAAGGTCCTGATCAACCAGCTTGCCGTAACCGAGCGGGTTGCCCCGGTGATGCGCACGGTGGTGGGCATCGCCAGCGGCCTGCTGTCCCTGAAGCAGTATCCCCACGGCACCGTCGTGATCGGCGGCGGCTGGCAGGGACGCGGCGATCGCGAGCGCGGCGGCGCCGAACTCGTGCCCGACGCGCTGATCGGCAACATCCGCCTCGCCTGCCATGCCATCCCCGGCCTGCGCGGCGCGCGGCTCGCCCGCGCCTGGGCGGGGCTGGAAGCCGAGACCGCCGACGCGCTTCCCGCCGCCGGCCCGGTCCCGGGCATCGCTGACGCCTATGTCTGCGGCTCGGTGCATTCGGGCTACACCAGCGGGCCGTATATCGCGCACCTGCTGGCCCAGCGGATCCTCGGCGAGGAACCGGAAATGCCGCTGTTTCCCGTCGAGCGGCTGGTGGCCGCCGAAGGCGTCCCCACCCCTGCCCCCACCATGGATACGCCATGAACTCCGAACCGGGCCACCGCTATGGCGGCATCCACGCGGCCACCGTCGTGCCGATGCGCCCCGACTTTTCCATGGACGAGCCGGCGCTGGCCACCCACATCGCGGCGGTCTCCGGCGTGCCCGGGATCACGGGTCTTCTGGTCAACGGGCATGCGGGGGAGAACTTCCTGCTCACCAGGGACGAAAAGCGTCGCGTCGTGGAGATCGCGCGGGAGGCTGCGCCGGGCCGGTGCCTGATCGTTTCGGGCGTCAATGCGGAATCCAGCCTGGAAGCCGCCACCCATGCCCGCGACGCCGAGGCCGCCGGCGCCGACGCCATCCTGGTGTTCCCGCCCAATGGCTGGGCGCTGTTCCAGGAGGAGCGCACGGCGCTCGTCCACCACTCCCATGTCCAGGCGGCGACCGCGCTGCCGCTGTTCCTCTACCAGGCGCCGGTGGGCGCGGGCGCCATGCCCTACAAGCTGCCGGTGCTGGAGGCCCTGATCGGGCTGCCGAACGTGGTCGGCATCAAGGAGGGAAGCTGGGAGGTCTCGGCCTACGAGGAAAACCGTCGGTTCGTGAAGGCGCGCCGGCCCGACATCGCCGTGCTGGGCTCGGGCGACGAACACTTGCTGACCAGCTATCTGATCGGCAGCGAAGGAAGTCAGGTCAGCCTCGCGGCCGTGGTGCCCGAACTGGTGGTGGCGTTGTGGCGGGCGGCGTCCGCCGGCGACTGGGCAAGCGCGCGGCAACGCTATGACCGCGTCTATCCGCTGGCGGCCGCCATCTACCGCCAGGCGCCCGGCGGACGGGCCACCGCGCGGCTGAAGGCATGCCTGAAAATCCTGGGCCGGCTTCCCTCCGACGAGATGCGGCCGCCGCTGCTGCGGGTTCCCGACCACGAGATCGCGCGGCTGGAGGAGGCGCTTGCAGCCGCAGGCGCGCGTTGAGCCGCCGGCTCGGTGGGCGCGTGCGACGCTGCTAAGTCCTGCCCCCGGCACGCCGGGCGATCCAGATGCCGGCCACGATCAGCGCCACGGCGAGCAGGTGGTACGCCATGACGCGCTCGCCCAGCGCCGCCACCGCCAGCGCCGCGGTGAACACGGGGATCAGGTGGACGCCCTGGCTGGCGCGCTCGGGGCCCAGCCGCCGGATCGCCACGCTCCAGGCGACCATGGCCACCGCCGAGGGGAATATCCCCACATAGGCGACCCCGACAACGGTCGGTCCGTCGAAGGTCATGGGCAGGCCTGACGCCACCTCCCATGCCGCCAATGGCGCCAGGACGACGGCACCGGCGACCGCGCCAACCGCGGCGATGGCGGCTCCCGGCACCTCGCGGGCGAGCGCCCCGGACAAGGCGGTGTAGAGCGCCGCGCAGACCATGGCAGCAAGCCCCAGCATCTCGCCGGTGCCGAACGCGAAGTCTGCCAGCCGGCCGGGATCGCCGCCCGACACGATGACCAGCGCGCCCGCCCCCGACACGGCGATCCCCGCCAGCAGCGCCGGGCGGGCCTTCAGCCCAAAGGCGACGACGCCGATCGCCACCACCAGCGCCGGCACCAGGCTGTTCAGGATCGCAACGTTGATGGCGGTGGCATGGCGCAACGCAACGTAGATCAGCGTATGCGGGATGGCGAAGCCGGTGAGGCCGATGACGGCCAGCAGCACCCATCGCTCGCGCGCCGCCCGCCAGGCGGGGACGCCGGCCCAGGCCATGAGCGGAAGCGCCGCGGCGACGGTCGATATCTGGCGCAGGAACGACAGCGTAAAGGGCGCCACGTTCTCCAGCAGCAGCTTGCCGAAGAAGATGTTGGTCGACCACAGGAACGTCGCGGCGACGACCGCCCCGATGCCCGCGAGCGCGCGGCCCGAGGCCAAGTCTCAGCCGCCGCTCGACCGGGACAGCTCCTCGCGCCGGCGGATGGTGGCCTCCTCGTCGACGGCACGCGCGTCCGGGGTCAGGATCACGCCGTAGAAGTCGCGGGCGGCGGGTGCGCTGACGGTCTCGTCCATGACGTCGCGGAGCACCCGCCCGGGATCGCGTGACAGCGGGTCACCGACGCCGCCGCCTCCGGGAGAGGACATCATGAGGCGGCTGGCGCCGCGCGTCCGCCTGACCCCATAGACCGGCGGCGTCCAGGCCGGAACGCTGCGCTCCTCAACCTCGAGCGACGCCTGCAGGCCGTCGAGCCCGCCGCCCACGCCGAGGCCGGTGGGACGCGTCACGCCCTCGGAGCGGAACGAGAACTCCACGGGACCGTTCAGCTCGACCTCGTAATCCACACCGGTGCCGCCACGGAACGCGCCCGGGCCGCCGGCATCGCGGCGGAATTCCTGTCGGCGCACGGTGACGGGATAGAGCTGCTCGTAGGTCTCGGAGTTGGGCAGCGTCAGGCCTCCGAGCGTCACGATCGGCCCTATCTGGTTGAAGCCGTCACGGCCCTCCACCGCCCCGGCGCCGGACAGGCCGATCCAGTGGTAGAGCACCCAGGTGGTGCCGTTCTCGCGGCGGCCGGAACTGTTGGGGAACGAGTTCTTGCCCCAGCCGGCGCAGGCGCGCGAAGGCTCGGCCTTGCCCAGAGCATTCCAGCAGGCATGCATGATCTCGTGGCCGGGGAACACGGTGCACATGGTGACCGGCGCGGGCGGCAGCGCATTGATGACGGTGCCCTCGGGGGCCACGATCTCGACGCAACGGAACGTGCCCTCGTTGCGGGGGATGTCCGGATCGAAGAACGACGACACCGCCGCGTAGACCGCCGAATAGGTGTTGGCGAGCGAGGAATTCTTGAAGCCCCGCATCTGCGGGGCAGTGCCGGTGAAGTCGACCTTCATAGCGTCGCCCGAGATCGTCACCGTCACCCGGATCGGGATGTCCATGGGCTCAAAGCAGTCGTTGTCGAAACGCTCCGCGCCTTCGTAGACGCCATCCGGCAGCGCCGCGACCGCGGCGCGCAGGGAGGCTTCCGCATGATCCAGCAGCCCCTCGAAATAGGGCTCAACGGCGTCCGGCCTCAACGTACCGGCGAGTTCCTGCACCTGCTGCTCCCCGATGCGGGTGGAGCCCAGCATTGCCCTGAGGTCGCCGTCGAGCAGGTCCGGGGTGCGGGTGTTTATCATCAGCAGTTCCCAGAGGTCCTGCCGGATCGAGCCGGCCTCGACCAGCCGCAGCGGCGGCAGGCGGATGCCCTCATGGAAGATTTCTGTCGCGAGGGGGTTGTATGTGCCCGCGACGCCGCCGCCGATATCGGACTGGTGGGCGCGGTTGCACGTGAACGCCACCAGCCGGCCATCGCAGAACACCGGGCGCGCGATCACCCAGTCCGGCAGGTGGTTGCCGCCGGCGACATAGGGGTCGTTGAGCAGGAACACGTCGCCGTCGGCGATGTCGTCCTCGCCGTGGCGATCAAGGATCGCGCGGACCGCGAAGCCGCCGCCGCCGGTGTGGATCGGGATGCCGTCGGCCTGCGAGATCAGGGTGCCGTCACGGTCGGTGATGAAGCACGAGAAATCGTGCGACTGGTTGAAGATCGGGCTGCGCGCGGTGCGCACCATCACCCAGCCCATCTGCCGGGAGATGTGGTCCAGACGGTTCTGGACGAGCGCCAGGGTGATCGGGTCGAGCCTGGGGGCTGCGGCGTCAGTCGACATGGATCAGGTAGTCCCCGCTGGACAGGATTTCGATGCGGTCGCCGGCGCCTGCGAGGATCGTGGCGGTCGCCTCCTCGACGATGGCTGGCCCCTCGATCATCTGGCCGGGGGCGAGCGCATCATGGGCGTAGACCGGCACGTCGCGCCAGAGGGCGGTCTCGTCGAGCCAGACCCGACGGCTGCGCAGCGCCGGCGGCGCAGCGCTGCGTGCAGGCGCGGTGGCGCTCGCCTGCGCGATGCGGGGCACGCGGCCGATGCCGGAGAGGCGGAGCTTGGTGATCTCTATGGCGCCCTCCGGCTGGATGTGGCCGAACAGCCGCTCGTGCTCCTGCTCGAAGCGGCTTCGGACCGCGGCGGGATCGAAGGCGTCGTCCAGCGGCACCGTCACGTCCCATTGCTGGCCGCGATAGCGCAGGTCGGCCGCGTGCTCGAAGTCATGGGCGCCGCCGACCAGGCCGCACTGGGCCAGCGTCGCCTCTGCATCGGCCCTGAGTTCGGCCCAGATGGTCCTTAGCTTCGCGGGATCGGCGGCGTCGAGCTCGGCGAAATGGACGCGGACATAGTCCTGCCGCAGGTCGCTGTTGAGCAGCCCCAGCGCGCAGAACGCCCCGGCGAGCTTGGGCACGAACACGCGCGCGGCCCCGAGCTTGCGGGCGACGGAGGCGCCGTGGAGCGGCCCGGCGCCGCCGCAGGCGACCAGCGTGAAGCGCCGCGGATCGTGGCCCCTCTCGGAGCTCATGCGCTGCACGCCCTGCAGCAGCTTCTGCTCCAGCAGCCTGATGACGCCGGCCGCGGCGTCCTCGGCGCTCAGGCCGAGCCGGCCGGCGATGTGCTCCTCCACCGCGGCGCGGGCGCGCGCGCCGTCGATGACGATGGCCCCGCCCGCGAAGGGGCCGGGGGCCAGCCGGCCGAGCACGACCTGCGCGTCGGTGGCGGTGGGCAGCGTGCCGCCCTTGCCGTAGCACGCGGGGCCGGGGATCGCGCCGGCGCCCGCCGGGCCGGCGAAGAGCAGGCCGCCGACATCGACGCCGGCGATGGTGCCGCCGCCGGCGCCGATGGTGTGGACGTCCACGGAGGGCAGCGCCAGGTCGTAGCCGTCGATGGACAGGGCGTCGGTGAGGCCGACACGGCCGTCGGCCATCATGGCGATGTCGCAGCTGGTGCCGCCGATCTCCATGGAAATCAGGTCGCGGGAGCCCGCCGCGCCGGCGAAGAACTCCAGGGCGCCGACCGCCGCCGCAGGGCCCGACAGCAGCAGCGTCGAGGGGCGCGCCGCAAGCTGCGCGACGGTGGCGGTGCCGGCGTTGTTCTGCATCATCAGCATGTCCTGACGCAGGCCGCGCGCGGCCAATTCTCCAGCCAGGCGCTTGAGATAGCCGACGACGCGCGGGGCGATATAGGCGTTCACCACAGCGGTGGAACTGCGCTCATATTCGCCGATGGTCGGCGAAATCTCGGCAGACAGCGACACCCAGTCCAGGTCCCAGAGGCTGCGCAGCCGGTCGCGCACCTCGCGCTCGTGATCCGGGTTCAGGAAACTGTTGAAAAGCGCGACCGCCACGGACTCGACGCCGGCCTCGCGGAACACCTCGACGGCGGTTTCGACATCGTCCGGGACAATCGCCGACTCGACCCCGCCATGCCGGTCGATGCGTCCGGACACCGGCCGGCGCAGCCAGCGCGGCACCAGCACCTCGGGATAGGGCTCGCGATGGCGCCACGGATCGGGCCGCACGCCGCGGCGGATCTCCAGGCTGTCGCGGAAGCCGCGGGTGGTGAGGAGGCCGACGCGCGCGCCCTTGCCCTCCAGCACCGTGTTGGTGGCGACCGTGGACCCGTGGACGAAGATATCGCAGCGGCCGAGCAACTCCTCAACGGGGATCCCCCGCGCGCCGGCCGCCGCCGCCACGGCGGCCATGACCCCTGCCCCCGGGTCGCTCGGCACGGACGGCACCTTGGTGACGCTGACCGCGCCGCCCGCCTCCATCAGCACGAGGTCGGTGAAGGTGCCGCCGACGTCGACGCCGATGCGCCAGGTCGCGGGGGCGGGAGACGGCTCGCCGGTCATGCACTCACTCTCGACTGTCTGGAACGGTCCGGGTCAGTAGGTCGCCTGCAGGGCCGGCGCGCGGCCGCCGGGGCCGGCGCGCTCGGCCGCGACCGCCTCGGCGAGGTCGGCCAGGTATTCCTCGCGGACGGGCTCGTGCTGGAGCGCCATCATGGCGTGCATGCCCCGGGGCGCGCGCGTCAGGCCGGCGAGCCAGCCGCGCGCGGTCATGCGCTCGGCCACGGCGAAGA
>JAEWEX010000422.1 GCA_023389135.1 Pseudomonadota bacterium
CGACTATGGCGACGCGTTCGATTGGGTGTCGTCGGCGCTGATCCGGGTGCTGGTCGCCATCGAGACGGTATTGCGCGGCGCGCCGCCGGCGCTCGTCATCGCGGCGGTGTTCGCGGTTGCGCTCGCAGCCTTCCGGCGGCCGCTGCCGGCGGGGGCGGTCGCGCTGCTCGCCTACGCCATCGGCTGCCTGGGCCTGTGGGACCAGGCCATGCAGACGCTGGCGCTGCTGTCCGTCGCCGTCGCCATCGCGGCGCTGGTCGGCGTTCCGCTCGGCATCGCGCTGGCCCGCAGCGGGCGGCTGCGCGCGGTGGGCCTGCCGGTGCTGGACCTGATGCAGACCATCCCGATCTTCGTCTACCTGCTGCCGGCCGCCATGCTGTTCGGGCTGGGCAAGGTGCCGGCGATCCTGGCGACCGTGGTCTATGCCACGCCGCCGCTGATCCGGCTGACCGACCTCGGACTGCGCGAGGTCGATCCCGTGGTGGTCGAGGCCGGCCGCGCCAACGGGGCGAGCGAACGGCAGGCGCTGTTCGGCATCTCGCTGCCGCTGGCGCTGCCCTCGATCCTGCAGGGGCTGAACCAGACCGTCATGCTGGCGCTGGGCATGGTGGTGGTCGCCTCCATGATCGGCGCCCGCGGCCTCGGCGAGACCGTTCTGGTGGGGCTCCAGCGCAACGACAGCGGCATGGGACTGGTGGGCGGCCTGGCCATCGTCGCCCTCGCCGTGGTGATCGACCGGGTGACGCAGGCCGCCGGCCGGCGCCTGCAGCGCCACCGGGCGCGCTAGATGCCGGCGATCGTCCTCGACCGCGTCACCAGGGCGTTCGGCCGCCGTCCCGCGGCGGCGCTGCAGGCGCTTGCCGCCGGGCGCTCCAAGCCGGAGATCCTGGCCGAAACCGAAACCGCCATCGCGCTGGACGACGTGTCGCTCACCGTCGAGCCGGGCGGCATCACCATGGTGATGGGGCTGTCGGGCTCGGGCAAGTCGACCCTGATCCGGCTCGTCAACCGGCTGATCGCGCCGTCCGCGGGACGCGTGCTGGTGGAGGGGACGGATATCGGCGCGCTGTCGCGAGGGGCGCTGCCGGGCTTTCGCCGCGGACGCATCGGCATGGTGTTCCAGTCCTTCGGACTGATGCCCCACCGCACGGTGGCCGAGAACGTCGCCTACGGGCTGGAGGTGCAGGGCAGGCCCCGCGCGGAGCGCGCGGCGAAGGCCGCCGAGTGGGTCGCCGCCGTCGGCCTTGAAGGCTACGAGGATGCCTACCCGCACCGGCTCTCCGGCGGCATGCGGCAACGGGTGGGACTTGCCCGGGCGCTGGCCCCGGAGCCGCGCATCCTGCTCATGGACGAAGCGTTCTCGGCGCTGGACCCGCTGATCCGCGCGGAGATGCAGGATCTTCTTCTGGCGCTCCACACGCGGCTCCGGCCGACCGTGATGTTCGTCACCCACGACCTCGACGAGGCGGTCCGGCTCGGCGACCGCGTCGCCATCCTGCGCGACGGCCGGATCGTCCAGCACGGCGCGCCGTCGGAGATCCTGCTTCGACCGGCCGACGACCACGTCCGAGCCTTCGTTGCCGGCGTCAACCGCTGGCGGGCCCTGCCCGTGCGCGCCGCCATGGAGCCTGCCGCGCCGGGGCTCGGGGCGCACGGCGCGCTGCAGGCCGGAGCCCCGCTGGAGGCGGCGCTCGCGCGCGTGCTCGCGGAGGCGGGGCCGGTGCCGGTGTCGGATGCGCGCGGCGAGGTGCTGGGCCAGGTCAGCCGCGCCGGGCTCGCGCGGCTGATGGCGTCCGCTCAGCCCCGTCCGGCATAGTCCGGAATGTCCAGGGGCCGGCCCTCGGCCTCGGCGACGCGGACCATGTCCACGGCGACGAGCGCGTCCAGGATGTGCGGCGCCCTGACCGTCATCTGCCTGCCGCGGTCGAAGACCGTCAGCACGCGCCCCGCCTCGACCAGGGCGCGCAGAACGGCCACGAGGCCGGTGCGCTTCCAGGCTTCGGGCCGGGCCGGATCGACGAACAGCGCGGCGGCCCCCAGTGTCCTGTCCTCGTGGAAATAGGCGCCGCAGTCGGACGGATGCGGGATCGCCGCGCGCTCCGGCGCCCTGCGCCGGGCGGCGTCGAGCCAGCCGCAGACATAGGCCGCGCAGGCGGCCGGCCGCTCGGGCCGGCCGAAAATGCCGCAGCCGGCGCCTGCGAGATGGACGCAGGGCCGGTACATGGGCTTGCCCAGCGGGCGGATCTCGGGAATGGAGCAGCACAGCGTGCAATCCCGGCAGAGCGACCCGCCGGGAGCCGTCTCGCGCCTTCGCCTGGCCTGACCCATGGCCGGCAGCCTAACGGCCACCGGCCATGGGCGGAAGCCGTCAGTCGCGCTCTTCCTTGTAGATGTTGCCGGCAAAGTCGATGTGGACCTCGACCTTGTCGCCGAAGCGGTTGCGGGCGTCGACCTCCCAGTGGCGGCCCTTGCGGTCGACATCGTCGATGTCGGTGTAGCCGGCGGCCTCCAGCCGCGACATGATCTGGTCGCGCGGCAGTTCTTCGGCGGCGGCGACCCGGCGCGGGCCGCGCTCCTCCCCGCGCTGGCGCTGGCCCGAGCGCTCGCCGTCCCGACGGTCGGGGCGACCGCCACGCTCCGCATGGCGCTCCCGGCCGCCCGCCCAGGGCGGTGGTCCGCCAGCCGGCCGGACCTCGACGCGCGTGCCGTCGGCCCGCACGATGGTGAAGGCGTCGAAGGATCCGCCCTCGGGGCGTCCGGTCACGCTGACCTTCTCGCCACGGGCGACCTCGATGCGGTGGAACCAGTCCGGGCCGTTCTCCACCAGGACGCGGCCGCTCTCGTCCTCCAGCACGAACTTGTTGCCGAACACGTCGGAGACGGTGCCGGAGATGGTGATGCCGCCAGTGGCGTCGAGGCTGCCGATGGGCGTCTGGGCATGGGCGACGCCGGCGGCGAGGGCGGCAACAAGGCTGCCGGCGAGAAGTGCGGTTCTGGTCATGAAAACCTCCGTGGACCTCGGTTGTCGATGACCGGCCTTGTACCGGGCCCCGTCTGAACCCGCCCCAAACCGCACCGTTCAACTTCGGTTCAAGGCCCGCGCCTATTATCGGCGAGCCATGAACCGCCGGATATCAATCCTCGTCGCCGCCGCCGCCGCGCTCGTGCTGGCCGGCGCATCCGCTCCCGCCCGGGACCGAGGCGGCCTCATGCCGCTGCCGGCCGTGCTGGAGCGCATCGCGGAGCGTTATGTCGGCGAGGTGATCGACATCGAGGTCGACGCCGACGACGACGATGACGACATCGTCTACCAGGTCCGGCTGCTGACCGAGCGCGGCAACGTCATCCGCATCGAGATCGACGCGGTGACGGGCGCATTCCTCGAGGTCGACGGCCACGGCTTCATCGAGGCGCTGCGGCCATGAGGATCCTGGTGGTGGAGGATGACGCCCGGCTGGCGGCCGCCGTGGCCGCGGCGCTGCGTGAGGCGGGCTACGCGGTCGACACCGCCACGGACGGCGACGAGGCCGCGGCGGTCGGGGCCAGCGAACCCTATGACGCCGCGGTGCTGGACCTCGGCCTTCCGGCGCGCGACGGCATCTGCGTGCTGACGGGCTGGCGGGCGCACAAGCGCACCATGCCGGTGCTTATCCTAACCGCGCGCGACGCCTGGGCCGACAAGGTCGAGGGATTCCGCGCCGGCGCCGACGACTACCTCACGAAGCCGTTCCGGGTGGAGGAGGTGGTGCTGCGCCTGCGGGCGCTGCTGCGCCGCGCCGCGGGTCACGCGGACCCCGTGATCCGGTGCGGGGGGCTGGCGCTGGACAGCCAGGTCGGCGCCTTCACGCTGGACGGGCTGCCGCTGCGGCTGACCGCCTTCGAGTGGCGCATCCTCGCCTATCTGATCCACCATGCCGGACGGGCGGTCAGCCGCTCGGAGCTGTCGGAGCATGCCTATGAGGACCATGTGGATCGCGACTACAATTCCATCGAGGTCATCATCGGCCGGCTGCGGCGCAAGATCGGCCGTGAGCGGATCGCCACGGAGCGCGGGCTCGGCTACCGGCTGACCGCGGGATCGGCGGCAGACGCCGCTCCATGACCGCATCGCTCCGGTTCCGCCTGCTGGTCGGCGCGGCGATCTGGATCGGCATCGCGCTGGCCGGCGCGGGCTGGGGCATCTCATGGCTGCTGCGCGACCAGCTCCAGCGCAGTTTCGACGCAAGGCTGGAGGCGGTCGGCGTCGGGCTGCTGGCCGTCATGCAGACCGACCCGGAGACCGGCGCGGTCTCGCTGACCCGCACACCGGTGGATCCCAGCTTCAACCGCGCCGCGTCCGGCTGGTACTGGCAGGTGTCCGATGCGGGCGGCGTCCGCCTGCGTTCCCGCTCGCTGTGGACCGAGGAACTGGACGCCGGCGCGCCCGGCGCCGTGGGCGGGCGGGCCATGGT
>JAEWEX010000448.1 GCA_023389135.1 Pseudomonadota bacterium
GCGAGCAGGTCACCGTCACCGATGCCAACATCGTGCTCGGCCGGCTCGATCCGGTCGCGCTGCTGAAGGGCCGCATGCCGCTCAACGCGGCCCGCGCCCGCGCCGCGGTGGAGGAGCAGATCGCCCGGCCGCTCGGGCTGGGTGTGGAGGAGGCCGCCTACGGCATCCTGCGCATCGCCAACGCCAATATGAGCCGCGCCATCCGCCGCGTCTCCACCGAGCGCGGCTTCCATCTCGGCGGCTTCGCCCTGTGCGCCTTCGGCGGCGCCGGCGCGCTGCACGCCGCGGAACTGGCGGTCGACTGCGGGATGGCCACCGCCATCATCCCACAGGAGCCGGGCACCATGTGCGCGCGCGGCATCCTGCTGTCGGACATCTCCATGGACTTCGTCCGCACGCTGCTCGCCGACATCGACGCCGGCTCATGGCATGGCCTGGCGCAGGCGTTCGGCGGCCTGGTCGACGAGGCGCGTGCCTGGCTCGCGGAGGAGCGGGTCGACCCGGGCCGATCGCGCTTCGTGGGATCCATCGAGGCGCGCTACCAGGGCCAGAACTACGAGATCGTGATCCCCGTCGATCCGCTCGCGCTGCCGGGCATGGATGCGTTCCTGGCCGCCTTCGGCGACGCGCACGAGAAGGAGTACGGCTATCGCGGACAGGGCAGCGCGGTCGAGGTCGTCAACTGCCGCATCACCGCCATCGGCGTGGTGCCCAAGGCGCCCATAACGGAGATTCCCGGAGGGCCGGGCCTGGAAGCCGCGGCGACGGGCCGGCGCCAGGTCTATTTCGAGCCCGGCGGCTGGGCGGATACCCCCATCTACGACCGCGCGGCGCTGCCTGTCGGGGTCGCGTTCGCCGGCCCCGCCATCATCGACGAGATGAGCTCGACCACCGTGGTTCTCCCCGGCCAGCAGGTGTCGCGCGACGCCTTCGGCAACCTGATCATCCGGAACTGACCCATGGCGCAGACCTCGACCGCATCGCCTGTGCCCGCCGAGACGGGCCGCGTGTTCGATCCAATCGGCATGGAGGTGTTCTCCAACCGGCTGCTGGCCATCACCGAGGAGATGGGCAACCTGCTGGTGCGCTCCTCCTTCTCGACCAACATCAAGGAGCGCAAGGACTGCTCGGTCGCGATCTTCGACCGGCGCGGCAGGCTGGTGGTCCAGGCGACGCACATCCCGCTCCATGTCGGCTCGCTGTCGGGGGCGGTGGACGCGGTGCTGGCGAAGGTGGCGCTCGCGGACATCCGCCCGGGCGACACCTTCATCTCCAACGACGCCTACCTGGCGGGCGGCAGCCATTCGCCGGACATCACCTTCGTGACGCCGCTGTTCCACGAGGGCCGGCTGGAGTTCTTCGTCACCAATACGGGCCACCATTCCGACGTCGGCGGCGCCGTTCCGGGCTCGACCGCCCACCACCTGCGCTCGGTTTGGGAGGAGGGCATTCGCATCCCGGTGATGCGGATCGTGCGCGAGGGCGTGCTCGACGTCGACCTGCTGGAGATGATCGCCCACAACACCCGCGAGTTCGAGAACCGGGTCAACGACATCAAGGCGCAGATCGCAACCAACGACCGCGGCGTGCGGCTGATGGGCGAGTTGATCGCGGCGAACGGGCTCGACAGCGTGCTGGCCTCGGTTGACGACATCCTCGAATACACGGAGCGCCGCCTGCGCAGGATCATCGCCGGCCTGCCGGCCGGCCGTTTCAGCTTCACCGAATACATGGACGATGACGGGCTGGGCGGCGATCCCGTGGCGATCACCGCCAATGTCGAGGTCAGCGGCGAGGACCTGCTGATCGACTTCGAGGGGACCGGCCGGCAGTCGCGCGGCGGCTTCAACATCTCGCCGAGCGGGCTTCGCGCCTGCGCCTACTATGCCGTGAAGACCATGCTTGACCCCGAACTGCTGCCCAACAACGGAATGTTCAACCCGATCACGGTGTCCGCGCCGCTGGGCACCATCACCAATCCGCGCTTTCCCGGCGCGGTGGGCGCCCGGGCGACGACGGCGCAGCGCGTCTCCGGCGCCGTGGTGGGCGCGCTGGTGCAACTCGCCCCGCGCGAGCGCGCCATGGCGTCCAGCAACGACGTCATGCCGGCGATGCTGTTCTCGGGGCCCGCCCGGCGCGGGGACAAGCTGTTCGTCTATCTGGAGACGCTGGGCGGCGGCGCCGGCGGACGCGCGACCGGCGACGGTATGGACGGCATCCAGGTCCATGTCACCAACACCTCCAACCTGCCGGTTGAGGCGCTGGAGATCGAATATCCGCTGCTGGTGGAGGAATACGCACTGCTGCAGGATTCCGGCGGCGCCGGGCAGTACCGCGGCGGCATGGGCATCGCCCGCCAGATCCGCTCGCTGGTGGACGGCATGAACTGCGCGGTGCGCTGCGACGGCGCGCGCCAGGGAGCGCCAGGCCTGGAGGGCGGCGGACCGGGAGCGCCGGGACGGGTGTTCGCCAACCACGGGCGGCCGGACCAGAAGCAGATGCCGGCAAAGATCGCCAACCACATCCTCGATGCCGGCCAGTCCATGCGCATCGAGACGCCCGGCGCCGGCGGGTTCGGCC
>JAEWEX010000457.1 GCA_023389135.1 Pseudomonadota bacterium
ATTGACGAGGGCGAGATGCGCGCCATCATCGGCCCCAACGGCGCCGGCAAGACCACCATGATGGACGTCATCACCGGCAAGACCCGGCCGACCTCGGGTGATGCGGTGTTCGCCGGCGACCAGGACCTGACGCGCCTCGACGAGGCGGCCATCGCCCGGCTCGGCATCGGCCGCAAGTTCCAGACCCCCACCGTGTTCGAGAGCCATTCGGTGGAAGACAACATCCTGCTCGCGCTGCGCGACGACCGGCGGCCCTTCGGCACGCTGTTCTCGCGACGCAACGCACCCGAGCGCGCGCGCATCGAGGGCATCCTGGAGACGATCCGCCTCGCCGGCCACCGCTCGCGCCAGGCGGCTGAGCTCAGCCACGGCCAGAAGCAGTGGCTGGAGATCGGCATGCTGCTCGCCCAGGAACCGCGGCTGCTGCTGGTGGACGAGCCGGCCGCCGGCATGACCGACGCGGAGACCGCCCAGACCGCCGAGCTGCTGCGCGAGATCGCCAAGGAGAAGGCCGTGGTGGTGGTCGAGCACGACATGGACTTCGTGCGCGACCTCGGGGTCAAGGTCACCGTCCTGCACGAGGGCTCGGTGCTGGCGGAGGGACCGCTGGACCAGGTTTCCGCCCATGAGCGCGTCATCGAAGTCTATCTGGGGAGGTGAGGCCATGCTGACCGTCCGTGCGCTCGACCTCCACTACGGCGCCGCCCAGGCGCTGCGCGGCGTCTCGCTCGACGCCGAGACCGGAAAGATCACCTGCGTGCTCGGCCGCAACGGCGTGGGAAAGTCCTCGCTGCTGCGCGCCATCGTCGGCCACCGGCCGATCTCCGGCGGCGCGATCCAGCTCGAGGGCGTCGACATCACCCGCATGAAGCCCTACGAGCGCGCGGGCCTCGGCATCGCCTATGTGCCGCAGGGGCGCGAGATCTTCCCGCTGCTGACGGTGAAGGAGAACCTGGAGACCGGCTTCGCGTCGCTGCCGCGCTCGCTGAAGTCGGTTCCCGACGAGATCTTCGAGCTGTTCCCCGTTCTGAAAAACATGCTGGGACGGCGCGGCGGCGATCTCTCCGGCGGCCAGCAGCAGCAGCTCGCCATCGGCCGCGCGCTGGTGACCCGTCCCAAGCTGCTGGTGCTGGACGAGCCCACCGAGGGCATCCAGCCCTCCATCATCAAGGACATCGGCCGCGCCATCTCCTACCTGCGCGGCAAGGGCGGCATGGCCATCGTGCTGGTCGAACAATATTTCGACTTCGCCCGTGAATTGGCCGACAGTTTCGTGGTCATGGAGCGGGGCGAGATCGTTGCGTCAGGGGACCGGAGCGCGCTCGAGGGGGAGGATGTACGCCAGCGCCTGGCCATCTGACGCCGCGCCCGCGCTCCTGCCCGCCGCTCGACGCCAGCGCGCCGAGGGACGCGCGGGCGTCGAGGTCGCGGCCATGGGCGCGGCGACCAGGCTCGTGCGCCTCGCGCAGGCGGGCTCCTCCAAGGTGCGGCTGCCGAACGTGGCCGGCCGGGCCGTCGAGGCGGTGGTCATCAACACCGCCGGCGGCATCGCCTGCGGGGACCGCTTCTCTGTGGACGCCACCGCAGGCGAGGCCGCGGAGCTTGCGGTCTCCACGCCCGCCGCGGAAAAGCTCTACCGCTCCGCCGGCGCCACGGCCGAGCTGTCGGTCCGGTTGCGGGCCGCCGCGGGCGCGCGCATCGACTGGCTGCCGCAGGAAACCATCTTCTTCGACGGCGCCGCCGTGGAGCGGCGCTTCGAGGCGGAACTGGCGCCGGACGCGACGCTGCTTGCCCTGGAAATGCTGGTGCTCGGCCGCGCGGCCCATGACGAGACGGTGTCTCGCGGACGGCTGGTCGACCGCTGGCGCATTCGTCGCGGAGATCGCCTGGTCTATGCCGATACGTTGCGGCTGGAGGGCGATCTGGGTCGCCTCGCCGGACGCCCTTCAATCCTGGGCGGCACCCGCGCGCTGGCGACGCTGGTCATGGTCGGCCCCGGCGCGGAGACGGCGGTGGAGCCGCTGCGCGAGGCGCTCAACGGCATTTCCTGTGGATTTGGCGCCAGCGGATGGAACGGCCTTCTCGCCGCCCGCTTCCTCGCCCACGACGTCGACACCCTGCGCCGCGCCGCGACCAGGGCCGTCATCCATCTGCGCCGGGGCGACATGCCCCGCGTCTGGCGCACCTGAAGGGGAGCCTGCCACATGCTTCTGACCCCCCGCGAGAAGGACAAGCTGCTGGTCGCCATGGCGGCCATGGTCGCCCGCAACCGCCTCGCCCGCGGCGTGAAGCTCAACCATCCGGAGGCGATCGCGCTGATCACCGACTTCGTGGTCGAGGGCGCCCGCGACGGCCGGTCCGTCGCCGAACTGATGGAGGCGGGCGCCCATGTCGTCACCGCCGACCAGGTGATGGACGGGATCGGCGAGATGATCCACGACATCCAGGTCGAGGCGACCTTTCCCGACGGCACCAAGCTCGTGACGGTGCACCATCCGATCCGCGGCGCGGCCTCCGCCGAGGTTCCCGGCGCGGTCGCGGCCGCTCCCGGCGAGATCGCATTCAACGAGGGCGCGGAGCGCGTCACCGTGACGGTGGCCAACACCGGCGACCGGCCGATCCAGGTCGGCAGCCACTACCACTTCTTCGAGACCAACCCTGCGCTCGAATTCGACCGCGACAGGGCCCGCGGCTTCCGGCTCGACATCGCCCCCGGCACGGCCGTCCGTTTCGAGCCGGGCGCCACCCGGGAGGTGACGCTGGTGCCGTTCGGAGGCCGCCGCGAAGTCTACGGCTTCCGGCAGAAGGTGATGGGGCGGCTGTGAGCGATCCGCTCCCGACCGGCTTCCCCGCCGAGACCGTCTGGCTGGCGCCGAGCCCCTGGCGGCGTCCGTCGCCGGGGACGGCGTTCTGCTGCGAGCGCATGGCCCGCGCGGTCACGGCATTCTGCGACGAGCACGACGACCCGTGGGCCTGCAACCGCGCCACGCTGGTCTACAACGAACCGCTGGACGAATACGGCATCCTGCTGCGCGATCGCCGCGAGGAATACGTGCTGATCGACAACTGTCCATGGTGCGGCGCCCGGCTGCCCGCGAGCCGGCGGGACGACTGGTTCGACGCGGTGGAGGCCACAGGGATCGAGGAGCCGCTGTCTGCCGATGCCGCGACGCTGCCGCCGCAGTTCCTGACGGCCGAGTGGCGGAGGACGCCGTGACCCGCCATTCCTCGCCGCCGATTGCCTTCGACGCACCTGATCCTTACATTTCCTGAAAATGTAAGGAGACAACATGACCGACCACTCAGCGAAGATCACGTCCAAGGGCCAGATAACCCTGCCGTCCGGTCTTCGGCGCGCGCTCGGTGTCGGGCCGGGGGACCGCGTGGACTTCGTCGAGGCGCCGGATGGCTGCTTCGCGCTGGTCGCGCGCAAGGGCCGGCTCTCCGACCTGAAGGGCGTCGTTCCCTATACGGGCCCGGCCCTCCGCGACGAGGATCTGGTCCGCATCGTGGAGGAGGCCCGGGCCGGCCGTGGCGCGTCCGCCGCCGCGCGCGCGGGAGCGCGACGATGACGGGTCTCGACACCAACGTGCTGCTCGCCTGGCTTCTGGACGGTCAGGCGCGCGCGCTCACGGGTGGGCCCCGATACCGGGTCAGCCACGTCGTTCTTGCGGAAATCGCCTGGGTGCTCGCCACAACCTTCAAGCGCCCCCGCAACCAGATTGCTGCGGTCATCAGCGGTCTTGCGGATGCGGCCGACGTCGTCATCGACCGCGAAGCCGTGGTGCGCGCGGCCCTCGCCGACTATCGCGCGGGCAGCGCCGACTTTGCGGATCACCTGATCGCCCGCGAGAACGAGGCCGCGGGCTGCGACACGACCCTCACGCTCGACCGCAAGGCCGCGCGTCATCCCGCATTCACCCTTCTCGGACGCTGACGAAAGGCCCTGTCATGCCCGCGACCCTCCCCCGCGCCGCCTATGCCGACATGTTCGGACCGACCGTCGGCGACCGGGTCCGCCTCGCCGACACCGACCTGTGGGTCGAGGTCGAGAAGGACTTCACCACCTATGGCGAGGAGGTGAAGTTCGGCGGCGGCAAGGTGATCCGCGACGGCATGGGCCAGTCGCAGGCGAGCCGGCAGGACGGGGCGGTGGACACCGTCATCACCAACGCCCTGATCATCGACCACACGGGCATCGTCAAGGCCGACATCGGGCTGCGCGACGGCCGCATCGCCGCCATCGGCAAGGCCGGCAACCCCGAGACGCAGGCCGGCGTCGACATCGTCATCGGCCCGGGCACCGAAGCCATCGCGGGCGAGGGCAAGATCCTCACGGCGGGCGGGTTCGACGCCCACATCCACTTCATCTGCCCCCAGCAGATCGAGGAGGCGCTGATGTCCGGCGTCACCACCATGCTGGGCGGCGGCACCGGGCCCGCCACCGGCACCAACGCCACCACCTGCACGCCCGGCCCCTGGCATCTCGCGCGCATGATCGAGGCCGCCGACGCCTTCCCCATGAACCTCGCATTCGCGGGCAAGGGCAACGCCTCCACGCCTGCCGGGCTGACCGAGCAGATCCGGGCCGGCGCCTGCGCGCTGAAGCTCCACGAGGACTGGGGCACGACGACCGCCGCCATCGACTGCTGCCTGTCGGTCGCCGACGACTACGACGTGCAGGTCATGATCCACACCGACACGCTGAACGAGAGCGGGTTCGTGGAGGACACCATCGCCGCCTTCAGGGGCCGCACCATCCACGCCTTCCACACCGAGGGCGCCGGCGGCGGCCACGCGCCCGACATCATCAGGCTTGCGGGGCTCGCCAACGTCATCCCCTCCTCCACCAACCCGACGCGGCCCTACACGGTGAACACCATCGACGAGCATCTCGACATGCTCATGGTGTGC
>JAEWEX010000463.1 GCA_023389135.1 Pseudomonadota bacterium
CCGGGCGGATCGGCAGCCGGAAGAACCAGTCGGCATAGGCCTTGATCGAGCAGAACGGGAACGACGTGGCGTAGAGGAACCGGTCCGCGAGGAAGCCGTCGGCGGCCTTCACGTAGTCGTCCATGCCCGGCATGTTGGGCAGGTACATGTCCGGCGACACGTAGAGGTTCGGCCGCCTGAAGGCGACATGGAGGATCTCCGTCACCCACGGCCAGTTGCCGTGCGAGCACACCACCTTGAGCTGGGGGAAGTCGGCCAGCACCCGGTCGATCAGGGCCGGGTTGGTGTAGCTGATGTCCGGGCCGGCATTGCCGCCGCTCATGATGATGACCGGCACGCCCAGATCCTCGCACAGCGCGTAGATCGGATAGAGCCGTCGGTCGTCGGTGTACATCGGGTTGGCGTAGGCGCCCGGCTCGATGTTGATCGCCTTCATGCCCCTGGCGACCGCGTTCTGGATATCTTCCGCCGCCTTGCGCCGGTTGGATGCGTCTACCGACGCGGCGCCGACGAAACGGCCTGGATGCATGCCGACGAAGGCTTCGACATCGGCGTTCGGCACCGAGCCCAGCATGCCGGAATTGCGGCCGACCACCAGCGCGCGCTCCACGCCGGCCGCGTCCATCTCCGCCAGCATCATGTCGATCGACTGCTGCTCCGCCGCCGGAGACGGCTCGAAGCCAAGATTGCGGGTGAAGCCGTTGCGGCGGGCGGGCTGGGCGTACATCACCATGTCCAGGAAGCCCTTGAAGGGCGGACGCACGCGGAAATCGAATATCTTCATCTCTCGGCACTCCTCGGGAGCGGGCCCGGTCGTTCGGAGCCCGCCTTCAGCGGGGAGCAATCGCCGTGCCACCGGCCCGCCAATGGCACGGGACGTGCAACCATCACGGCGCCGGCGCCGCCTGGGGCGCGGGCACCGTCGAGGAGGCAGTCGAAATGACAGGAATGGTGGCGCTGGTTTCCGGGGCGACGGGAGTTGTCGGGCGCAGGCTGTGCATCCATCTCGCCGCCCAGGGCCGCGAGGTGATCGGCCTGTCGCGCCGGCCGCCGGCAGAGAATGCGCGCGCGGCCGGCGTCAGCTACCTGCCGCTGGACCTCACCGACCGCGCCGCCTGCGCCGAGGCGCTGGGCGCGCACGCCGGCATCACCCACTATTTCCACGCCGCCCGCTACGATCACGTGACCACCGCGCCGGAACCGGCCGACGTCAACACCGCCATGCTGGTGAACGTCCTGGACGCCATCGAGACCCCGCGCCACGCCCTGCACCATGTCCATCTGGTCGAGGGCACCAAGTATTACGGGTCCAATCTCGGACCGTTCCCGACCCCGGCGCGGGAGGACGACCCCCGCTCGCTGCAGCCGAATTTCTACTACGATCAGGAAGAGGTCGTATTCGAGCGCGGGGCGCGGAACGGATGGACCTGGTCCGCGTCGCGACCGCACGGCATCTGCGACGACAACCCCTCCGTAGCGCGCAGCATTCCCCGCGTCATTGGCGTCTATGCGGAGATCTGCCGGGAACTCGGCCTGCCGTTCTCCTTCCCGGGCACGCCGGAGAACTGGCGCGCCATCTACCAGACCACCGACTGCGCCCATCTCGCGCGCGCCATCACATGGATGGCGACGGACCCCCGCGCGGCCAACCAGGCCTACAACATCACCAATGGCGACTATTTCCGCTGGGAGCGGATGTGGCCGGTCCTCGCGGAGCATTTCGGCCTCAGGGCGGGGCCGGTCCAGACCGTGCGTCTCGGCCAGGTCATGGCCGACAAGGCGCCGGTTTGGGAGCGCATCGTCTCACGATACGGCCTGCAGCCGGTTCCGTTCGAGCAGGCCGCGCTGTGGACCTACGCCGACTTCGTGTTCCATCCGACCTGGGACATGATGTCGTCCACCGTGAAGGCGCGGCAGCACGGCTTCCACGACGTCGTCGACAGCGAGGCGATGCTGAAACGACTGGTCGCCTCGCTGCGGGACCAGCGGCTGCTGCCGCCGGCATGACGCCGCCGGTCAGCCGCCGGCGCTCAGGCTGAACAGAAGCCGATAGGTGCCGAACACGGTCGGCGCGCCCTCGCCGACCGCCGCCAGCCGGTCCGCTGCCAGCGGACCCGACCGCAGCGCGTCGAAGGCATCTTCGGTTATGGCCTCCACCAGCAGGGTCGTCACGAACACCCGGTCGCCCTGGCGAAGGTGCCGCCGCCGCGACTGGTCGAGCGCGTCCTGGTCGACCGCCAGCAGATGCGCGGCGATCACGCCCGGCGCGCGCTGGATCTCCGCAACCAGGGCGTCCGCGTCCAGGGGGCCCGCCGCGGCGCGCTCGAACGCCACCACGCCCAGAATGCCGCCCTCGCCCTTGCCGGCGGATGCCACGACCCGCGAGACTGTGCGGGCAGGTTCCTCGAAGCGCGGGATGAAGTGGCGGCTTTTCGGGTCGGGATCCTGGACGATCTTGAGATATTCCGGGGTGCCGAGAGCTGCCGGATCGTCGACCTCGTAGAACGCCGCATATCCCGGCGCGTCCGACATCGACCGGTAGCGGCGCCCGCGGTTGAAGCCGGGCAGCCCGTCCGCGCGCTCGGGCAGGTGC
>JAEWEX010000477.1 GCA_023389135.1 Pseudomonadota bacterium
CGTCTGGCCTGGAAGGAGGCCGTGGTCGCCCGCGTCGCCGCGCGCGTCGACGCCGCGCCGGTGCCGGTCCCGCCGGCGGCGCAGTGGGCGGCGCTGGACCTCCAGGACTGGGAATACCGCCCCGTCCGCGCCACCGGCGCCTTCGACCACGACCGCGAGGCGCGGGTCTACACGCTGCTTTCCGACAATCGCGGCGTCTTCGGCGGCCCCGGCTATTCGATCCTGACGCCGCTGGTGCTCTCCGACGGCTCCGGCGCAGTCATCGTCAACCGCGGCTTCGTGCCGCTGGACCGCGCGGTGGCGACGGCGCGGCCGGAGGGACAGGTCGCCGGTGAGGTGACCGTCACCGGCCTCCTGCGCGCGCCGGAGGAGCGCAACCTGTTCACGCCGGAGGACGAGCCGGACAAAGGCCTGTTCTACGCCCGCGACCCCGCACCCATCGCGGAGGCCTACCGGCTCGCGGGCGCCGCGCCCTTCACCATCGACGCCGACGCCACGCCCAATCCAGGCGGGCTGCCCCAGGGCGGCGAGACCCGCCTCGCATTCCCCAACCGTCACCTGGAATACGCCATCACCTGGTACGGCCTTGCCGCCTCGCTGGCGGGCGTGTTCGGCGTCTGGCTGTGGGGCCGCCGGCGGGCGGCGTGAGCGGGCGGGCCGCGACGCCCGGCCCTTGGTCGCGCGGTCCCGAACCGCTAAGCTCGTGCCGTCAAGGGAGAGCCGCCAGTGAACCGCTTCGCCGTCGCCATCATCATCGCCGTCGCCGCCATGGCCGCGAGCGCGCCCGCGGCCGAGCTTCCCTCCAGCGAGCCGGCGCCGGAGGCGAAGAACTGCGAGAGCTACGGCGAGGGCTTCGTCTACGTGCCCTCCACCGGCACCTGCGTGAAGATCGGCGGATATGTGCGGGGCGAATACACCATCAACGCGCCGTCCGGCGGCGACCGGTCCCGCAACACCCCGCGGCAGTAGCGCTCCTTTTCCCCTCTCCCCGCATGCGGGGAGAGGGCCGGGGTGAGGGGCCGCCGTCGTTTGCGTGCGCAGGTCAGGCGGCGCTGGCCGCCTCCAGCGCGTCCAGCGCCGCGCGGTCGAGCCGGATCGACGGCGCCTTGGCGATCTCCTGCAGCTGCGCCACCGTGCTTGCGCTGACGATGGGCGCGGTGACGCCCGGCCGCGTCAGCAGCCACGCCAGCGCCACCTGCGCCGGCGTCGCGCCGATGCCGGCGGCCACCTCGTCCAGCGCCGCGACGATGCGAAGGCCGCGCGGATTGACGTAGCTTTCCACCACCCGCGCGCCGCGCGGGCTCTTGCCGCCATCGGCCTTCGACCGGTACTTGCCGGTCAGGAAGCCGGCGGCGAGGCCGTAGAAGCTGATCACCCCGACATTCTCCGCGACGCAGAGATCGCGCAGGTCGCTCTCGAACGGCTCGCGGTCGTAGAGGTTGTATTTCGGCTGCAGGCTGGTGTAGCGCGGCACGCCCAGCCGGTCGGCGGCGGCCAGCGCCTCCTTCAGCCGCGCGCCGCTGGTGTTGGAGGCGCCGATGGCGCGCACCTTGCCCGCCTTGATCAGCGCGGCATGGGCCTCCAGCGTCTCCTCGAACGGCACCGAGGCGTCATCCACATGGGACTGATAGAGGTCGATGCGGTCGGTCTGGAGCCGCTTCAGCGAGCGCTCCACGGCGGTCACGATGTGGCTGCGCGAGAGCCCCTTGCCGTTGGCGCCCACGTCCCAGCCGACCTTGGTCGCCACGATCACCCGGTCGCGGTTGCCGCGGGCGGCCATCCACTTGCCGATCAGCGTCTCGGACTCGCCCCCGTCATGTCCCGGAACCCAGACCGAATAGCCGTCGGCGGTGTCGATGGTCTCGAAGCCTGCGTCCAGGAACGCGTCCAGCAGGGCGAACGAGGTGGCCTCGTCGGCGGTCCAGCCGAACACGTTGCCGCCGAACACCAGCGGCGAGATGCGGAGCCCGGAGGCGCCGAGGGGGCGTTTTTCCATCTTTGGGATTTCCTGTTCTGTTCGGGGCCGCGCGCGGCGGGCGACATCGGCCAAGCATGCCGGCATCGGTCGCGGCTGTCATCCCGAAGGGCGATCGATGCAGGCTTGCCGCTCCGGTCGAGCCGTCTTCCCGCACCGCTGCCGGGGCAGTGCATCCCGGCGACATGCAAGGCGGGGCAGGGCCCATCCTTGCGCGCCCCGGCCGCCGTCACTAGGGTGCCCGGCAACCCGAGAGCCAGAGCCCACATGACCCTGTCCTACGTCTCCACCCGCGGCGAAGCGCCCGTGCTCGGCTTCGCCGACGTCCTGCTCGCAGGGCTCGCCCGCGACGGCGGCCTGTATGTGCCCGAGCGCTGGCCGGCGCTCGGCGCGGACGCCATCGCGGCGCTTGCCGGGCGGCCCTATGCCGAGGTCGCCGAGACGGTGATCCGCCCCTTCGTGGGCGAGGGCGCGCTGGCGGACGGGCTGCGCGGCATGGTCGGCGACGCCTACGCCACCTTCCGTCATCCCGCGGTGGCGCCGCTGGTGCAGATCGCGCCGGACCTGTTCGTGCTGGAGCTGTTCCACGGGCCGACGCTGGCCTTCAAGGACGTGGCGATGCAGCTTCTCGCCCGCCTGATGGACCGGGCGCTGGCCGAGCGCGGGGGGCGGGTCACCATCGTCGGCGCGACCTCGGGCGACACCGGCGGCGCGGCAATCGAGGCGTTCCGCGGCTCGGAGCGGGCCGACGTGTTCATCCTGTTCCCGCACGGTAGGGTCAGCGACGTCCAGCGCCGCCAGATGACCACGGTGGACGCGCCCAATGTCCACGCCGTCGCGGTGGAGGGCGATTTCGACGACTGCCAGGCGCTGGTCAAGGCCATGTTCAACGACCACCGCTTCCGCGACCGCATGGCGCTGGGCGCGGTCAATTCCATCAACTGGGCGCGCATCGTGGCGCAGGCGGGCTACTACTTCTCCGCCGCCACCGCGCTGGGCGGCCCGCACCGGCCGGTGTCCTTCATGGTGCCCACCGGCAATTTCGGCGACGTGCTGGCCGGCCATGTGGCGCGCCGCATGGGGCTGCCGCTCGGCCGGCTCGGCATCGCCACCAACGCCAACGACATCCTGGCGCGCACCTTCGAGACCGGCCGCTACGAGGTCAGGGGCGTCGCGCCCACCTCGTCGCCCTCCATGGACATCCAGGTCTCGTCCAATTTCGAGCGGCTGCTGTTCGAGGCGGAGGGCCGCGACGCCGCGACCGTTCGCCGCCACATGGCGGGCCTTGCCCAGGGCGGCGCCTTCGCCATCGGGGAGCGCGCCATGGCGGCGATCCGGGAGGGCTTCGACGCCGGCCGCGCCGGCGAGGACGAGGTGGCCGCCACCATCCGCCGCGTCCGCGCCGGGGCGGGCTACCTGCTCGACCCCCACACCGCGGTCGCCGTCGCCGTGGCGGAGAAGTCCAGGCGCGAGCCGGGCGTGCCGACGGTGGTGCTCGGCACCGCCCATCCCGCGAAATTCCCCGACGCGGTCGAGGCCGCATGCGGCGAGCGCCCGGCGCTGCCGCCGGCGGTGGCCGGCAAGCTGTCGGGCCGCGAGCGGTTCGACGTGGTGGCCAACGACCTCGCCGCGGTCCAGCATTACGTCGAGGGCCGCGCGCGCGCGGCGAAGGAAACCGCCGCATGAGCGTCGAGGTCACGCGCCTTGCCAACGGCCTGACGGTGGCCACCGAGACCATGCCGTCGGTCTCCACCGCCGCCGTGTCGCTCACCTTCGGCGCCGGCGCCCGCACCGAGACGCCGCGCCAGCACGGGCTCGCCCACCTGCTGGAGCACATGGCCTTCAAGGGCACCACCCGGCGCAGCGCCCAGCGCATCGCCGAGGAGATCGAGGAGGTCGGCGGCGACCTCAACGCCGCGACCGGCGTCGAGCAGACCGCCTACTACGCCCGCGTCATGGGCGAGGACGTCCCGCGCGCCGTGGACATCCTCGGCGACATCGTGGTCAACCCGCTGTTCGACCCCGACGAGCTGAAGCGCGAGCAGGGCGTCATCGTCCAGGAGATCGGCGCGGTCGACGACACGCCCGACGACCTCGTCTTCGACATGCTGCAGGAGGCGGCCTATCCCGGCCAGCCGCTCGGCCGCTCGATCCTCGGCACGCCGGAGACGGTCCGGGCGCTGACCCGGGCCGACTGCGCCGACTTCCGCGACACCCACTACCGAGGAGGCCGCGGCGTGCTGACGGCGGTCGGCGCGGTGGAGCATGCCCGCCTGGTGGAACTGGCGGAGGCGACCGTGGGCGGCATCGCCGCCGAGCCCTCCGCGCCCGCTCCCGCCGCCCGCTGGCAGGGCGGCGAGCTGCGCCTGCCGCGCGACCTGGAGCAGGCGCATGTGGCGCTGGCGTTCCCCGGCCGGGCGCTGGGCGAGCCGGAAACCTACGCGCTCCAGGTGTTCGCCGGCGCGGTGGGCGGCGGCATGTCGTCGAGGCTGTTCCAGGAGGTCCGCGAGAAGCGCGGCCTCGCCTACACCATCCAGGCGTTCCACTGGTCCTATTCCGACACCGGCATCCTCGGCATCTATGCCGGCACCGCCGAGGAGGACGTGGCCGAGCTGGTCTCCGTCGCCGTGGACGAGCTCGCCCGCGCGGCGGCCGACCTGACCGAGGCAGAGGTCGCCCGCGCGCGCGCCCAGATGCGCATGACGCTGGCGCTGGCCGGCGAGCAGGCCGGCGCCCGGGCCGAGCAGATCGCGCGCCACATCCTGGTGTTCGGCCGGCCGCTTCCGACCTCCGAGATCCTGGAACGGCTGGCGGCGGTGACGCTGGACGACGTGCGCCGCGCCGCCGCGGCGGCGCTGTCGGGCACGCCGGCGCTGTCGGCGGTCGGCCCCATAGGCGGGCTGACCACGCCCGACCGCATCGCCGCGCGGATCGGCCTCAGGGCCGCCTGAGAGGAGCCCGGCCGCGGTGGCGCTGTTCCGCTCGATCGCCGCACCGGAGCCGGCCGCGCTGATCGCGGGGGAGGGCGTGCTGCTGCGCGCCCCGCGCCCGTCCGACTTCGAGGAATGGGCGGCGCTGCGCCAGGCCAGCCGCGCCTTCCTGGTGCCGTGGGAGCCGGTCTGGCCGGCCGACGACCTGACGCGGGCCGCCTTCCGCCGCCGGCTGCGCCGCTACGCCGCCGAGATGCGCGCTGACCAGGCCTATCCGTTCTTCGTGGTCCGCCGCGCCGACCACGTGCTGATGGGCGGCATCACCCTGTCCTCGGTGCGCCGCGGCGTCTCGCAGGCGGCGACGCTGGGCTACTGGATGGGCGAGCGCCATGCCGGCCGCGGCCACATGACGGCGGCGGTGCGCGCGCTGGTGCCGTTCGCCTTCGACACGCTCCGTCTCAACCGGGTCGAGGCCGCCTGCCTGCCGCACAACGCCGCCTCCATGCGGCTGCTCGGCAAGGCCGGCTTCCGCCAGGAGGGGCTGGCGCGGCGCTATCTGTGCATCAACGGCGTGTGGCAGGACCACGTGCTGTTCGCGCTGGTGCGCGGCGACCCGCTGCCGTGAGGCCGATCCGGCAATCGCGCCTTGCGAGCGCCGCACTCGGCGGCTACCACTGCTTCTCCGCGCGGCTCGGCGGCCGCCCCTGCGGGAGAATCGACGTTGCGTAGCATGCGCGCCGCGGTAGCCGCGCTGGTCCTTCTCGCGAGCCTGCTCGCGGGGGCGGGGCCCGTTGCGGCACTGACAGCCATCCTCGTGCCGGACGACGTTCCGGCCATCGACCTGACCGGCAGCTTCGAACGCTATGCGGGCGAGACTGACCGCATCCAGGTGTCCACGGCCCCGGGCAATGACGGCATCGTGCGCCGCATCGAGGTCCGCGCCAGCCAGCCGGGCGCCACGCCCGAGTGGCTGGTGTTCGCGCTCACCAACAATTCCGACGTCCAGATCGACCGGCTGCTGGTGGCGCCGCACTACCGCATGGTCGGCTCCGGCGTGCTGTGGCCCGACCTGGGGGCGGAGCGCATCGCCGCCGTCACCGCCAGCCAGGGCTTCAGGCCGGAGCGCGAGGCTTCCCGCGAGGCCGATGTGTTCCAGCTCACCCTGGATCCCGGCTCCACCGTCACCTTCGTGGTCGAGCTTGCCGCCGACGAGCTGCCGCAGCTCTATCTGTGGGAGCCGGACGCCTACAAGGACAGCGTCAACAACCTGACGCTCTACAAGGGCATCGTCCTGGGGGTCGCCGGCCTGCTGGCGCTCATCCTCACCATCGTCGTGGTGGTCAAGGGCAGCCTGATGTTCCCGGCGGCGGCGGCGCTCGCCTGGGCGGTGCTGCTGTGGCTCTCCATCGATTTCGGCTTCTGGCACAAGGTGTTCGACCTGCGGGCTGCGACCGACGGCGTCTACCGCGCCGCGGCCGAGGCGTTCCTGGCGGCCACCCTCATCGTCTTCCTTGTGGCCTATCTCAACCTCAACCGCTGGCATGTGCGCTTCGTCCACATCGCCGGGGCGTGGTTCGCCTGCATGCTGGCGCTGATCGGGATCGCGGTGGTCGATCCCGAGATCGCGGCCGGCATCGCGCGGCTGTCTCTGGCGCTGGTGGCGATCCTCGGCTTCGGCGTCGTGGTGTGGCTGGCGCTGCACGGCTTCGACCGCGCCGTGATGCTGGTGCCGACCTGGCTGTTCCTGGTGGCGTGGACGGTGGCCGGCGCCTTCGCGGTCTCGGGCATCCTCGCCAACGACATCGCGGCCCCCGCGCTCACCGGCGGCATCGTGCTGATCGTGCTGCTGATCGGCTTCACGGTGATGCAGCACGCCTTCGCCGGGGCGGGGCTCGCCTCCGGCCTCGGCTCCGACCTGGAGCGCCGCGCGCTGGCCATCACCGGCTCCGGCGACATGGTCTGGGACTGGGACGTGTCGGTGGACCGCGTCACCGTCGGCCGCGAGTTCGAGCAGATGCTGGGGCTCAAGCCCGGGACGCTGCAGACCGCGCCCGCGGCGTGGCTCGACATCCTGCACCCGGCCGACCGCGACCGCTTCCGCGCCGCGCTGGACGCCGTGGTTTCGGAGCGCCGCGGCCGGCTGGCGGAGACCTTCCGCTTCCGGGCGCAGGACGGCCACTACGTCTGGGCGCTGCTCAGGGCGCGGCCGGTCGTGGCGGTGCATGGCGAGGTGACGCGCTGCGTCGGCACGCTGCTGGACGTGACCGAGACCCGCACCGCCGAGGAGCGGCTGCTGCACAACGCTGTCCACGACAACCTCACCGGCCTGCCCAACCGCGAGCTGTTCCTCGACCGGCTGGAATCGGTCCTCACCTTCGCGACGCCCGAAAGCGAATACCGGCCGAGCGTGCTGCTGATCGACCTCGACGGCTACAAGCGCGTCAACGAGGCGGTGGGGCTCACCGTGGGCGACACCATCCTGCTCACCATCGTCCGCCGCCTGACCCGCCAGCTCAAGCCCATCGACACGCTGGCGCGCCTCGGCGGCGACCAGTTCGGCGTGATCCTGATCTCCGAGCGCACGCCGGACCGCATCACCGACCTCGCCGAGCAACTGGTCAAGATCATCCGCCAGCCGGTCTCCTTCGGCGGCCGCGACATCGTGCTGACCGCCTCCATCGGGCTCGCCCTGTCGGACCCGCGCAACCCGGTGCCGCGCGACGACCTGGTGCGCAACGCCGAGGTCGCCATGCTCCACGCCAAGCGGCTGGGCGGCGACCACATCGAGATCTTCAAGCCCACCATGCGCACCGCGCGCACCGACCAGCTGCTGATCGAGGGCGAGCTCCGGCGCGCGCTGGAGCGCGACGAGATCAAGGTCATGTTCCAGCCCGTGGTGCGGCTCGAGGACCGCACCATCGCCGGCTTCGAGGCGCAGCTGCGCTGGACCCATCCGCGCTACGGCAAGCGGCCGCCGGCGGAGTTCCTCGCCATCGCCGAGGACACCGGGCTGATCGTGGATTTCGGCCTGTTCGCGCTGGACCGCTCGGCGCGGCAGCTGTCGCTGTGGCAGCGCAAGCTGCCCATCGACCCGCCGCTGTTCGTCGCCGTCAACGTCTCCGCCAGGCAGTTCAAGCGCCAGGATCTGGTGCAGGACGTCAAGAGCGTGCTTGCCCGCTCGCTGGTCGCGCCCGGCTCGCTCAAGCTGGAGATCACCGAGGGCGTCATGATGGACAATCCCGAGCACGCCGCCCACATGCTGCACAAGCTGCGCGAGCTCGGCGTCGGCCTGGCGCTGGACGATTTTGGCACCGGCCATTCCAGCCTGTCCTATCTCCAGCGCTTCCCGTTCGATACGCTGAAGATCGACCGCTCCTTCGTGCGCCCGCAGGCCAAGGGCCGCCGCCCGGTGCTGCTCAAGTCCATCATCCGGCTCGGCCGCGACCTCGGCCTCGACATCGTCGCCGAGGGTGCGGAGACCGACGCCGACGCCATCGAGCTGTTCCAGCTCGGCTGCCCCTACGCCCAGGGCATGGTGTTCGGCGAGGCCCTGACCATCGAGGAGGCCGAGCGCCTGCTCGGCATCACCACGGAAGCCTCGGTCACCACCTCGGCCAAGAAGATGGTGATGGGCGCGCTGCGGCAGTGAGGGGCCGGGCCTGGTTCCGTCATCCCGGCAGAAGCGAAGCGCAGGGCCGATCCAGGCACACAGGCCTTTCCGGACAGTCCGGTGTTCCTGGATCCCGGATAACGGCTTCGCCGCTTCCGGGACGACATCGGGCACGGCCTCAGGCGTGCCCGGCCTCGCCCGAGAGCATGCCCGGCTGGATGCCAAGCTTGGCCAGCGCGCGGTCGTACTTGCCTTCCACCGCCGGGTCGAAGATCAGGCTCGCGTCGGAGGGGCAGTTGAGCCAGCCGTTCTGCTGGAGTTCGCTTTCCAGCTGCCCCGCGCCCCAGCCCGCATAGCCCAGCGCCATCACCGCCCGGTCGGGTCCCGAGCCGCGGGCGATGGCCTTCAGGATGTCCAGCGTCGCCGTCAGGCACACGCCGTCCTCGATGGGCAGGGTCGAGTTCTCGATGAAGAAGTCGGCGCTGTGCAGCACGAAGCCGCGGCCGGTCTCCACCGGGCCGCCCTTGAGGACGCGGATCGCCTGCGCGCTGTCGGGCAGGCTGATGCGCTCCTCCTCCGGCACGATGTCGAGCTGGACCAGGAGTTCCGGGAACGCGATGTTGGGCGCCGGCTGGTTGACGACGATGCCCATCGCCCCCTCCGGGGAATGCGCGCACAGATAGATCACGCTGCGGGCGAACCGCTCGTCGGTCATGGACGGCATCGCCACCAGCATCTGCCCGTCCAGATATCCGGCGCTTGCCTTGCCGCGCCTGAGGTCCCTGATGTCCATGGCCCGATTGTAGTGTCGGCGGCCCGGCGGGAAAAGGGTTCACGCCGAAGTGGGTTTTCGTATGCGGGCGTTGCCGCTAGTCATCGGGGCATGGTCCTGCGCGCCGCCGCCCTCCTGTCAGCCCTCATCGCCATGGCGCCTGCCGCCGCGGCCGAGCCATCGGCCTGGTCCGAGGACGGCACCGCGGCGGTGCGCCTCGTGCCCGGCCCCGGCGACGCCGGCGGCCTCCATGCCGGCGTCGAGATCAGGCTCGACGAGGGTTGGAAGACCTACTGGAAGGTGCCGGGCGACAACGGCGTGCCGCCCCGCTTCGACTGGTCGGGCTCCACCAACCTCGCCCGCGCCGAGGCCCTGTTCCCGGCCCCGAAGCGGTTCCGCGACGCCGAAGGCTGGTCCATCGGCTATGACGGCCGCGTCATCCTGCCGGTGCGCGTCGTGCCGGCGGACCCGTCGCGGCCGGTGCAGCTGCACCTGTCCATCGACTACGCGGTGTGCGACACGCTGTGCGTGCCCGCCCGCGGCGAGGCGCGGCTGACGCTGGCGCCCGACGCGCCCGCCGACGCCTTCTCCACCGCCCGGGTCAGGTCGTTCCTCGCCCGCGTGCCCCGGCCGGCGGCGCCGGGCGGCGAGGGGCCGGTCGCCGTCACCGCCGTCGCGCGCACCGCGGC
>JAEWEX010000480.1 GCA_023389135.1 Pseudomonadota bacterium
TCGCCGCGGCGTCGCCGTTGACGGCGGCCGGAACCACCATGGCGACCAGCACCGAACTCGACAGGTAGCGCAGGAACGCCTGCACCCGCGGCGTGATCTGCACGAACCGCATCATCACCACGCCGCCGACGCGGGTGACAAACGTCACGGCCGCCATGCCGGCGATGGCGACGAGCGCGATGCCGTCAACGGGCATGGCGCAGCGCCCCCACCGTCCCGCCGGCGAGCGCGCCGGCCAGCACGTGCCAGCCGGCCGGCAGCAGCCACGAACCGCCCAGGCCGACGACGGCGGCCACGGCCCACGGCAGCAGGTCCTCCGGTCCCTTCCACAGCCCCACCACCAGCGAGGCGAAGAACACCACCATGATCACGTCGAGGCCGTAGCGGCTGATGTCGCCGAGGTCGGCGCCGATCGCGACCCCGATCCCGGTCGCCGCCACCCATCCCGCCCACAGCGCCAGCCCCGCTCCGAGCAGGATGCTGGCGTCGCGCTCGCCCTGCGCCCGCCGCTTGAGGGCCCACGCCCAGCTCGCATCGGTGAGCACGGCGAGCATCATGTAGCGCTGCGCGGCCGGCAGCGGCGCGACCCAGGTGTAGAGCGAGGCGCCCATGAGCAGCATGCGCGCATTGATCGCGAAGGTGGTGACCAGCAGCGCGACCAGCGGCATCGGATCCCGCCAGAAGTCCAGCGCCGCGAACTGCGCGGCCCCCGCGAACACCACCGTGGTCATGATCATGATGGTCTCGGCCGGCATGCCCCGATCGACCGCCGCGGCGCCGAAGGCCAGCCCGAACGGCGCCACGAACGCCATCACAGAGGTGATCCCGAGCGCGCCGCGCAGCACGCCGGCCCGGTTCAGCCGCTGCGGCTGCAGATCCTGCCTGTCGTCGGTCACGTCGAAACACCCCCGCTCGGCAGGCGAGGTAGGGCCAGCCGCCGCGGGGCGTCAATGAGGCCCGGCACATGGCTGATATGCCCCGCGGCAGATGACACGGGCGCGAAACGGGGACATAGTCCGCCGCTTCCCGAGCCCTCCAGCCAGTTCGCCATGCTCAAGGTCCGCGTCATTCCCTGCCTCGATGTGAAGGACGGCCGCGTCGTCAAGGGCGTTCGCTTCGTCGACCTGGTCGACGCCGGCGATCCGGTCGAGGCGGCCAGGGCCTACGACGCCGCCGGCGCCGACGAGCTGTGCTTCCTCGATATCACGGCCAGCCACGAGGAGCGCGCGATCCTGCTCGACGTGGTCGCCCGCACCGCCGAGAACTGCTTCATGCCGGTGACGGTGGGCGGCGGCGTGCGCACCGTCGAGGACATCCGCGCGCTGATGCTGGCGGGCGCCGACAAGGTGTCCATCAACACCGCGGCGGTGCGCGACCGCGCCATCGTGGGACGGGCCGCCGACAAATTCGGCGCGCAGGCCATCGTGGTGGCGGTGGACGCCAAGCGCGTGACGGGCGACAGCGGCACGCCGCGCTGGGAGATCTTCACCCATGGCGGCCGCAACGCCACCGGCATCGACGCGGTCGACTACGCCCGCGAGGTCGCCCATCTGGGCGCCGGCGAGATCCTGCTCACCTCCATGGACCGCGACGGCACCCGCGACGGCTACGACATCGCGCTCACCCAGGCGATCTCAGCCGCCGTGCCGGTGCCCGTGGTGGCCTCCGGCGGCGTCGGCACGCTGGACCACTTCGTCGCCGGCGTGAAGGAAGGCGGGGCGAGCGCGGTGCTCGCCGCCTCGATCTTCCATTTCGGCGAGCACTCGGTCCGCGAGGCCAAGGAACATATGTCCGCGGCCGGCGTTGCCGTGCGGCTGGACTGACGGGGCCGGGGAGGCCGCCATGACCGCATTCAACCTGGAACGGCTGGCCGAGATCGTGGCGGAGCGGGCGGAGGCGAGCCCGTCGGTGTCCTACACCCGCCAGCTCGTGGACCAGGGCGTCGAGAAATGCGCCAAGAAGCTGGGCGAGGAAGCGGTCGAGACCGCCATCGCCGCCGTGGGCGCCGACCGTGGCGAGCTGGTCAAGGAATCCGCCGACCTGCTCTACCACCTGCTGGTCGTTCTGCTGGCGCGGCAGGTGCCGCTGGCGGACGTCTATGCCGAGCTGGACCGCCGCACCGCGCGCTCCGGGCTTGAGGAAAAGGCCGCGCGCAAGACCTGAGGACTGCCCCGTTGGACCATCCTTCCTTCGACGACCCGTCGCCCTACCGGGTGTTCGCCCGGGAGGCCTGGGCGGCGTTGCGCGCCGACACGCCCATGACGCTCTCCGCCGACGAGATCGAGCGCCTGCGCTCGCTCAACGATCCCGTCGACATCGCCGAGGTGGAGGCCATCTACCTGCCGATCTCCCGCCTGCTGGCGCTCTATGTGGCCGCCACCCAGCAGCTGTTCCGGGCGACGAAGTCGTTCCTCGGCGCGAACGACAGCAAGATGCCCTATGTGATCGGCGTCGCGGGCTCGGTGGCCGTGGGCAAGTCCACCACCGCGCGCCTGCTGCAGGCGCTGCTGGCGCGCTGGCCCAACACCCCCAAGGTCGAGCTGGTCACCACCGACGGCTTCCTGTTCCCCAACGCCGTCCTGAAGGCGCAGGGGCTGATGGAGCGCAAGGGTTTTCCCGAGAGCTACGACCTCGCGGCGCTGCTGCGCTTCCTGTCCGACATCAAGGCCGGCAAGACGCCGGTCTCGGCGCCGGTCTATTCCCACCTGGTCTACGACGTCATGCCGGGCGAGCGGGAGGTCGTGGACCGTCCCGACATCCTCATCGTCGAGGGGCTGAACGTGCTCCAGACCGGCCGTCCGCCGCGCGACGGCAAGGCGATCCCGTTCGTGTCGGACTTCTTCGACTTCTCGATCTACATCGACGCCGACGAGGAGGTGATCCACGACTGGTATCTCGCCCGCTTCATGCGGCTGCGGCAGACGGCGTTCCGCGACCCGAAATCCTATTTCGCCAAATATGCGACCGTCACCGAGCAGGAGGCGATGCGCATCGCCGAGAGCCTGTGGAGCCGCATCAACCTGCCGAACCTGCGCGAGAACATCCTGCCGACGCGCCAGCGCGCCGGCCTCGTCCTGACCAAGGGCGCCGACCACCGCATCGAGCAGGTGGCGCTGCGGCGGCTGTGACCGCCCTCAGCCGCCGAACAGCCGCCTCAGGAACCGCACCGGCGCGTTGACGATCTCCGGCACGGCCTGCGCCACCGGCTCGATCGGGTTCATGGGCCGCGGCGCCTGGGCCACCGCAGGCTGCCAGTCGCCCGGCAGCGACGCCACCGGCACGCCGTCCAGCGCTGTCTCCATGTAGTCGGTCCACACCGTGACGGGCAGGTTGGATCCGGACGCGCGCTTGGTGGGCGAGTTGTCGTCGTTGCCGAGCCACACCGCCGTCACCAGCGCCGAGGTGTATCCGACGAACCAGGCGTCCCGGAATTCCTGGCTGGTGCCGGTCTTGCCGGCGGCGTCGATGCCGTCGAGCTTCGCGCGCCGCGCGGTTCCGGTGGCCAGCGTCTCGCGCATCATGGCGTTCATCATGCCCACATAGGCCGGCGCCACCACGATGCCGCGATTGCCCGGCTCCCGCTCGTAGAGCACGCGGCCGTCGCTGTCCGTGACCCTTGTGACCACATGCGGGACCACGCCGTAGCCGCCATTGGCGAACGGCGCGTAGGCCCCGGCCAGTTCCAGCACCGAGACCTCGGAGGTGCCCAGCGCGATGGAGGCGTTGGGCTGCAGCGCGCCCTGGATGCCGAGCGCCTTGGCCAGCTCGACCACCTTGGCCGGCCCCGCCTCCACGGCGAGCTGGGCCGAGATGGTGTTGAGCGACATGGACAGCGCCTGCGTCAGCGTCACCGGCCCGCGGAACTTGCGGTCGAAGTTCTGCGGCGACCAGTTCCCGAACCGCACCGGCTGGTCGTTGCGGACCGTCTGCGGCGTGAGCCCGGTCTCCAGCGCCGCCAGATAGACGAAGGGCTTGAAGGCCGAACCCGGCTGCCGGCGCGCCGAGACCGCGCGGTTGAAGGCGCTTTCGGCATAGGAGCGCCCGCCGACCAGCGCCTGCACCGCGCCGTCCGGCGTCATGGACACGACCGCGCCCTGTCCGACGCCCAGTTCGCCGCCGCGGGCGCCGAGCCCGTCCACCAGCGCCTTCTCCGCGGCCGCCTGGAGGCGGGGATCGATGGTGGTGTCCACGGTGATGTCGGTGTCGTAGCCGTCGACCAGTTCGTCGAGCCGCTCCATGACCCAGTCGGCCACGTAGCCGGTGGCGTTCTCGGGAGGCGGCGGCGACACCGAGCCCGCGCCGGCGAAGGCGGTGGCGATCTGCTCGGACCGTATGAAGCCCTCGCTGGCCATGGCGGCCAGGACGACCCGCGCGCGCGCCATGGCGCCGCCGGGATTGCGCGTCGGCGCGAGCCGCGACGGCGCCTTGACGAGGCCCGCCAGGATCGCGGCCTCCGCCAGCGTCACCTCCCGGGTGGACTTGTCGAAGAACCGCTTGGCGGCCGCCTCGACGCCGTGGGCGCCGGCGCCGAAATAGACGCGGTTGAGATACATCTCCAGGATCTCGTCCTTGGAGAAGCGCGCCTCGAGCCAGAACGCCAGGATCAGCTCCTGCAGCTTCCGCTCGTAGGAGCGGTCCGGCGTCAGGAACAGGTTCTTGGCGAGCTGCTGGGTCAGCGTCGAGCCGCCCTGGACCAGCGAGCCGGCCTGGAGATTGGCCAGCGCGGCGCGGAAGATGCCGACCGGGTCCACGCCCCAGTGCGAGCGGAACCGCCGGTCCTCGATGGCGATCACGGCCTGCGGCAGGTGCGCCGGCATCTCGCCGATGGGCACGAAGCCACCCGAATCGCCGCGGGTCGCGAATGCGCGGCCGTCGATGTCGCGCATGGTCACCGCCACCGGGCGCTTCGGCAC
>JAEWEX010000481.1 GCA_023389135.1 Pseudomonadota bacterium
TCGAGCAGGCCGCGCACGAGGTCCAGGCGGGTGGCGTCGTTGGGCATGTCGATGGGCGCGAACGGATAGTACGCGCTCTCGATCCCGAAGAAGTCCCACTCGACCACGCAGCCCTCCGCGACCACCGGGAGCACATCCTCCAGCCGGAACAGCGTGCGGTCCATGTGGCTGATGATCAGCCGCTCGACGTCGCCGCCAGCGTCGCGGACGAAGCGTGCGATCGCGAGCGGCGAGCCCGGATCGCGGCCGGGATGCACGTTGATGGCGCAGCCGGTCTCGCGCTGGGCGACGACGGCGGCGCGCAGCGCCCGCTGCTCCGCCGCGCTCCAGGGGTCGCTGACGCCGATCTCGCCGATGATGCCGGCCCGCACTCCGGTGCCGCCGAAGCCGTCGCGGACATGGGCGACCATGATGGCGGCGAGGGCGTCCTCGTCGCGGCCATCCAGCTCGCTGGCGGCAAAGCTCTCGACGTAGAAGCCCGTCCCCGCGACCACCTTCACGCCGCTGCGGCGCGATATCTCGGCAAGCCCTGCCGGGTCCGGCTTCATGCCCGCGGTGGTCAGCTCGACGACGGTGCCGCCGCCGGCCGCACCGAACAGCGCGACCTCGTCCGTCATCGCTTCGATGTCGTCGAGTATGTGGTTGCCGTAGTGCCGGGTCCAGCGGTAGCGGATCTCGTGGACATTGCGCAGCGTCACCTCGACGCGCGGAAGTCCCTGCGCGGCAAGGTCCGGCGGGGTGACGTCACACAGGATATGCTCGTGCATCAGCGTCAGACCGAGCGCACCCGGCGCCACCGGCCCCGTGACGGTCTGGACCTCGCCGGCGCGGGCGGCGCGCATCACGCGTGCGCGACCTTGAACAGCCAGGCCGGATTCTCCGCGCTCATGCGCCTGATCGCGCCGCGGTCGAGGCCGCAGGTCTCCAGCAGCAGCATGAACTCGCGGAAGCCTTCCGCCGGCGGGGGCAGCAGGAAGACGCCGCAGTCGCCCGACAGCACGGAGCGCTCGGGCCCCGCGGCGCGGATCAGATTGATCATCTCCGGCGCGCTCACCGGCGGCACGGTGTGGCGCTCGGCGTCCACATGGGTCAGCCCGGCCTGGGTGGCGTGGCTGGCGAAGAAGAAGGAGAATTCCGCGAAGGCGCCAAGCCGCGCCACCTCGGCCACCAAGTCGCGATCGAAATGGGCGGCCGGCACGAGGATGCGCTTCACGCCGCGGGACAGCGCCGCCTCGACCGCACGCAGCGCTTCCGGGCCGGAGACATGGCCGGTGTTGAACACCACGTCGGCCTCCGCAACCAGATCGAGGATTTCCGGCAGCGGGTCGGGCAGCGGGCCGGTCTCCGGGATCGCCAGGCAGGCTTCCTGATAGACGGGGCTGCGGCGCTCGATCTGGGCGATGTGGCGGGTGTGGTGGGTCGGCAGCGAGACGAAGCGGGCGCCGGTGCCCTCGCCATAGCCGTAGGCCAGCGCGATGCGGGCGGCCTCGGCGGAGACGCCGCCGGCGGGCGGCTCCATGATCAGCCCGCCCCACACATCGACATCGAGGTCGCCGAGCTGACGCCGGGCGAGCGCCGCGATGCCGGAACTGTTGCAGAAATTGTCCATGAGCCCGATGCCGCGCATGCCGGCGGTCGCGGCCTCGCGGACGGCCTCGAACACGTCGAGGCTGCGCCCGTTGATGTGCGGGCAGGCATGGACGTGGCAGTCGACCGCGCCTTTCAGGAGTTCGGAACCGGGGCGCATGTTCATGGCTCAGTGCCTCAATATCTTGGAGACGAAGTCCTGGGTCCGCTTCTCCTTGGGCGCGTCGAAGATCGCCGCCGGCGGGCCGACCTCCACCACCTTGCCTTCGGCCATGAACACGACCTTGGTGGCAAGCTCGCGGATGAATCCCATCTCGTGGCTGACGATCAGCATGGTCATGCCCTCCGCGGCAAGCAGCCGGATCGTGTCCAGCACCTCGCTGACGAGTTCCGGGTCGAGCGAGGCGGTCACCTCGTCCAGCAGCAGCACCTCCGGCTTCAGCGCCAGCGCGCGGGCGATGGCCACGCGCTGCTGCTGGCCGCCGGACAATTCGTCGGGATAGGATTTCAGCTTGTCGCCGAGGCCGACCTTGGCAAGCAGGGCGCGCGCCTCGCGATCGACCTCGCCGGCCGGACGCTTCTTGATCTTGGTGGGCGCGATGGTGACGTTGTCGAGCACCGTCATGTTCTGGAACAGGTTGAACTGCTGGAACACGATGGCGAGGCGGTCGCGGATCGCGCGCAGGGTCGCGGCGCTGCCGTAGTCGATGGTCCGCCCCGTGATCGCCACCGTGCCGGCGGCCGGCCGCAGCAGGCCGACCAGCACGCGCAGCAGCGTGCTCTTGCCGGAGCCCGAAGGGCCGATCAGCCCGACAATCTCGCCCTTTCCGACCTCCAGCGAGATGCCGTCCAGCACCCTGGCGCTGCCGTAGGACGCCTCAAGTCCGCGTATTTCGAGCTGGTGCAAGCCGCGCCTCCAGATAGCCGCCGAAGCGCGCAAGGGGATAGGAGATGATGAAATAGAGCACGAGGATCGTGCCGAAGGTCAGGGCCGCCGAGAAGCCGCGATTGTTCAGCACCTTGCCGGCATAGGTCAGTTCGATGACCCCGATCTGCGACGCAAGCGCGGTGTCCTTGATGAACAGAACGAAGAAGCCGAATGCCGGCGGCAGGATGATCTTCCACGCCTGTGGCAGGACCACGTAGCGGATGGTCTGGCCGAGGGAGAAGTTCATGGCCTCCGCCGCGTCCCACTGGTTGCGGTGGACCGAGACGAACCCGCCGCGGACGATCTCTGCGAGGAAGGCCGACGCGATCAGGAACACGCTGATGCAGGCGATGGCGAACAGCGGCAGCTCGGCGCCGGACAGCTGGAAGGCGAAGAACACCAGCATCAGCGTCACCAGGAACGGCACCCGGCGGAACACTTCGGTGTAGAAGATCGCGACCGCCCGCACGGGCATCAGCGCCCAGCCGCGGGTCATGCGCAGCACGCCGAGCGCGAGGCCCATGGCCGCCCCGAAGGCGCAGCCGACGAAGGACAGCGCCACCGTGGTGCCCGCAGCCAGCAGCAGGAAGCGCAGGTTCCAGTAGCCGAAGAACTCCGGCGCTTCCTGGATGAAACGGTCGAGCATCACACGATCCTCATCTTCACGCGGAACAGCGCGCGGCCGATGAGGGCGAGGATGACGGTGGCGGCGAAGGTGATCACCACATAGAGCACCGCAGTAATCGAGAAAATCTCGATGGAGCGGAAGGTCTGGGCGTTGATGTTGAAGGCCCGGCCGGTCAGCTCCTCGACGCCGAAGATCGCGGCCATGGAGGTGCCGAGCGTCATCAGGATGTAATGGTTGGACAGCGGTGGAAACAGCACGCGCGCGATGTGCGGCAGGATGACGTAACGGACCTGCTGCCAGCGCGAGAAGCCCAGCACCTCGGCGGCCTCCATCTCGGTCTGGCGGCGCGACAGGAAGCCGGCGCGCTGGATCTCGGTGAGATAGGCCCCGGCGTTGAGCGTCATGCCGAGAAGGACGGCCTGGTAGGACGACAGCAGCACTCCGGCCTCCGGCAGCGCGAAGTACAGGAAATAGATCTGCACGAGCTGCGGCGTGTTCATGAAGAACGTGACGTAGGCGCCGATCAACCAGCGCGAGACCCGGCCGCCGAACGTCTTCACCGCCGCGCCGGCCGTGCCGATGACAAGCCCGCCGCAGAAGGCGAGGAACGCGATCTGCAGGGATATCCAGGCGCCGGCGGCGAGATAGTCGAGATACGGCCAGACCTGGCCGTATTGCAGCGTGTAGCTCATGGGTGCACGCGGGCGCTCTTGACGATGGAGACGCCGCGCGGTCCGTCACCCGCGCGGCGCTTGCGGGCGCGGGTTCAGAAGTAGGGGGTGGCCTCGACCGGATAGATCATGTCGATGCCGAACCACTTCTTCCAGATCTCGTCGGTCTTGCCGCGGCGGTGCATCTCGTAGATGGCGACGTTGAGCCAGTCCTTCACGCCCGTGGCGTTCTTGGCGACGCCGAGGCCGCAGTAATAGATGTCCACCGGGGTCTCGACGACCTTCCACTTGATGTCGGGGTGCTTGTTCATGTGCTCGCCGACGAAGTCCACCACGTCGACCATGGCGTCGCCGCGTCCCTGGGCGATGGCGCGCACGGCGTCGGGATAGTTGTCGAGCAGCGTGACCTTGGCCTGGGACAGGTTGTCCTCGATGAACTTGATCGGCGTGGTGCCGCGCACCTGGATCAGCGTCACCTCGGCGGAGTTCAACTCCTTCCAGTCGGTGTAGGGCTTGCCCTCGGTTGTCAACACGCCGAACACCTCGGTGTGGACCGGCACGGTAAAGTCAATGACCTTGGCGCGCTCGGGATTTCGGGTCATTGCGCCCATGACGAAGTCGATGCGGCCGCTGGCGACGAAGGGGATGCGGTCAGGCGATCCGACCTGGACCACCTCCAGCTTCACGCCCAGCGTCTTGGCGATCTCCGTGGCGAAATCGACGTCGAAGCCGACGATCTCGTTCTTCTCGTTGAACGAACCGAGCGGCGGCAGCGTCGGATTGACTCCGACACGGATGGTGCCGGAGGCGATGATCTCGTCCAGCGTGCGCGCCTCGGCGGGTGCGGACGCCATGACCGCGGCGCCGGCGGCGAGGCCGGCGGCCCCGAAAAGGAAAGACTTCCACATGGCGAAGGAACCTCGGTTGCTGTTGGTTTTCCCCTGGATGACAGGCACGGGCTTCATGCACTCATTGCACCGTCG
>JAEWEX010000051.1 GCA_023389135.1 Pseudomonadota bacterium
GCGAGCAGCCGCGATTGCCAGCGCGCCGGCGAGATATTCGAGACGCCGCGGCTGGTCTGGCGGGCCGCCGCCACAGGCGCGCGCTCGGCCTCGACCCGCGCCTGCCGTGCTGCCCGCGAAGGCGGCGGCGTGCGCGCCGGTGGCTTGCGCGCCACGGGACGTTCCGGCTCCGGCCGCGGGGCCGCGCGGCGCACGATCCGGGCCGGACGCTGCGCCGGCAGTGGCACTTCCACCGTCTCCGCCCGGGTCTCCTCCTCCACCACGGCCTGCTCCACCGGCTCCTCCGGCGCAGCCGCCGCGACGTCCTCCGGCGGAATCTCCTCCACGGGCTCGGCCTCGGCGACCTGCTCCGCGTCCTGGATCTCGTCGATTTCCTCGACCTGTTCGGTCTCCTCCACCGGCTCGGATGGCTCGGCCGGCGCGTCGACCATGTCCTCGGCGATCTCCTGCTCCTCTGTTTCGGGAGCGACGGCCATCTCGGCCAGTTCGATCATGATGGCCGCGGGAGGTTGGTCATCCGCTGGCGCAACGGGCGGAGTGTGCAGCAGCCAGGCCGCGGCGCCGGCATGTGCGCACAACGCGACGGTCGCGGCGAAGCCCCATAACGCCAGTTGGCGCCCGGGGCCCTGCCCCCCGGCCGCAAATGGCGGATGACCTTGCGCTACTCTCGTCATGGACCTGTGTCGAGCGCCGCAGGAGCGGCCGGCGCCGCCTCCAAACCGACCAGCGCGATCTTGAGATACCCGGCGTCGCGCAGCAGGTTCATCACATCCATCAGGTCGCCATAATCCACGACGCGATCGGCCCGCAGGAAGATGCGCGCCTCGGGATCGTCGCCCGTCAGCGCGTCGATCGACCGTCCGAGGCTCTTCCGCTGCACCGGCTCATCGCCCAGAGCCAGCGTCAGGTCCGGCCTGATCGTGAGGTAGAGCGGTTCGTCTGGCCGCGGCTGGGGCCGGGCGGTGGACGCCGGCAGGTCCACGGCGACATCGACGGTGGCGAGCGGGGCCGCCACCATGAAGATGATCAGCAGCACCAGCATCACGTCGATGAACGGCGTGACGTTGATCTCGTGCGTTTCCTGGAGGTCGTCGCCGTCCTGGAGGCTGCCCGCCATGGCCGCTACTCCGCCGCCCGGGACGGCAAGGCGCGGCGGTCGAGGTCGCGACTGACCAGCCGCTCGACGCCGGCGGAGGCGTCTCCCAGCAGCTGCCGATAGCCCGCGATGGAGCGGGCGAAGACGTTGTAGATCACCACCGCCGGGATGGCGGCGACGAGGCCGAGCGCGGTTGCAAGCAGCGCCTCGGCGATGCCCGGCGCCACCACGGCGAGATTGGTCGTCTGGGCCTCCGAGATGCCGATGAAGGCGTTCATGATGCCCCAGACCGTGCCGAACAGGCCGACGAAGGGGGCGGTCGACCCGATCGTCGCCAGCACCCCCGTGCCGCGCGACATGCGCCGCGCCGACTGTGCCTCGATGCGGGACAGATGCGAGGTGACGCGCTGCAACAGTCCACCGCCGCCATCGGACAATAGGTCCTCGGACATCCCCGCCTCATGCTCCGCCGCCTGCACGAGCAGGGAGGCCGGATCGCGGCGGCGGCCGAGACGGCCGGCAGCCTCCTCCAGCGTGCGTGAGCCGAGGATCGCTCGAAGCGCACTTCGCGCGCGGGAACGTGCGCCCGCGATCTCCATGGACTTGGCGAGCCACACCGTCCACGTCACCAGCGAGGCGAAGGCGAGCCCGATCATCACCGCCTTCACCACGATGTCCGCGGCCAGGAACATGCCCCAGGGCGACAGGTCGTGAGGAAGCGTGGCGGGGTGCGGCGCGGGGGCGGGCTCGAAGCCGGCGTCGGGCGCGGGGGCGGCTTCTGGAGCAGCGGCAGGCGATGATGGCGGCGCAGGATCCGCTGCAGGTGGCGGCTCAAGCTGCTGCTGGGGCAGCGGCTGCGCCGGCTCCTGCGCGGCGACCGGCGCTGCGGCCAGCGCAAGCGCGGCGTACAGGGCGGCGGCCAGTTTTCGGACGCGTCTCCAAGGGGATTGCTGCGTGGCTGTCATCGTTCGGTCCGGTCGGTGCGCCGCACCTGAAGGTCGTTCCAACCGACGTGCGGGCGAGGTCGCCCCTGCCTAACGGCCGGGCAATTGTCTCGCAACCACAGTGATTTAGACGGATTCCAGGAAAATGCCGCCAACAGTTTCGACAGATTCCAGCGGCGCGGGGAATGCGGAGCGCGTCCAACCGGTTGCGGAGATCGGCACTGTCATGGACATCGGCCGGCAACGGGAAACATTTTCCCGCCGGTCAGGCGTCGACCGTCACGAGGCCCTGCAGCGCCGGCGGCACCGGCTTGCCCAGAGCACGGAAGCCGGTCTCCATGATGGTGCTGCACAGCAGCGCGGCGGCGCCGTCCGCGTCGCCGGCCTGGAGCGCCGCGACATAGGCGTCGTGGTTGCGCACCACGGAGGCCGAGCTCTTCTCATAGGCCGGATTGATGTGGATCATGTAGAGGCGCAGAAGGTTGTGAATGTTGCGCCAGGCCTGGATCAGGAAATCGTTCCCCGACCCCCGGCAAATGGTCTCGTGAAAGCGCCAGTCGAGTTCGCGCCAGCGACGCTGGTCGCCCGCGGCGACCGCTTCGTTCATGGCGCGGTTGATCTCGGCCAGTTCGGCCACCGGCGCCGCGGCGCCGCGATGGATGAACAGCCGCGCGGCCAGGGCCTCGAGCGTCGCACGCAGCGGGATCATGTGCTCGACATCGACCGGGGGCACTTCCCGCACGAAGGTTCCGCGGCCCTGCTCGATGCGGATCAGACCTTCGGATTCCAGAGCCTTCAGCGCCTCCCGCACCGGCGAGCGGGAGATGCCCAGGCTGGCGGCCACCCGGGTCTCCACCAGCCGTTCGCCGGGAGCGTATCGCCCGTCCACGATGGCGCGCACGATCTCGATCACCGCCGCCCGCGTCAGCGACGGGCTGCGGTCGAGCTGGTTGAGCGGGGCCTGGTCCAGCGTGGTCATGTGGTCGCGCGTGTCACTCGAAGCCGGGAACGCCGCGGCCCCGGGACGTTCCGCTTGTGCCGGAAAGCCCCGGGGCGCGCAACGTCGCCCCGCCCCCGTTCAGGGAACCGTGATGTCGCACAGCATGATGTGCTGCTGTGCGCCGTAGACGTCGTGGTCGCCGGGCGCGCCGGAGGTCGGGCCCTTGCGCGGGATGGTGATCTTGATGGCGTTGGCCGCGGCAAAGGGAATGATGCGCACCTCGCCCTCCGGCACCTCGTAGAGCCCGGCCACCATGCCCGCCGTCAGAACGCCGCTCGCCACCACCCGCTCGAACGTTCCGGGATCGGGAAAGATCATGTCGAAGGTGATGTGAAGCGGGCCGGCATTCTTGCTGCGGAACACCTGGGCCAGGTCGTAGAGCCGGTCGCCGCGGGCATTGGGAACTGGAGCGGCCATGATCAATGCACCTCGGAGAACTTGACGGGGAACAGCGCGTCGGGATCGTCCACCGTCATGACGTGGTAGACGGTGAACTCGTAGACCGCACCGCCCTCGAAATCCGACGGCGAGAACGGGAAGGCGAGATTGCCTGCGGTGGCCTTGCGGCCTTCGAAATAGCAATGCAGGAACTGGCTGCGCGCCAGCGAGAGCACGAAGTTCGCCGCGTCCTGGGTCGGGCCGATCGCCTCGATCACAAGACCGATCTCGCCGGCATGGGCGCCGTCCAGCGGGCGCCCCATGACGCCGCCCTGGCCGTAGCAGATGAAGCGAAGCTCGTAGTCCTCCGGCTGAAGCGCGCCCTGCGTCAGGCGCGCGACGCCGTCGCGCACGCGGGCCTTCACGTCCTCGACATTCTGCATCAGCAGCGGGTCGTTGAAGCCCGCCACGGTGATGGTGCGGTAGCCGCGCAGCGTCACGCCCTCCAGCTTGATGCTGGGACGGTCGGCGTGGTGGAGCTTCGATCCGAAAACCTTCACCCGGTTGTCGGCGACCTGCTCGATGCGGGAGTTCTCCAGGTCGACCAGCCCTTCCGGCTCATAGAAGCTGTATGGGTCAGGCTGCTCGTACATCATGTGCGCCGCGACCGAGACCGGCGTCAGCTTCATGATCGGGTTCATGGGCTCCAGCTCGAAATGATCCGACCGCAGCGTCCCCAGTATGCAGTCGCTGGTGCCGATCGGAACGGCGCATTGCGCGCCGCACTCGATAATCTTGGACATGTGGAAGGCGAGCCCCGGATCGAACCCCTTGTGGATCGCATAGGAGGCGTAGATCGCGGTATCGCAGGCGCGTCCCGCGATCACCACGTCGGCGCCGCCCTTGAAGGCCTCGATGAAGGGCCCGGTGCCCATCTGCCCGACGATCCGGGTGGTGGCGTCCACGACCTCCTCCGTCAGTTCGGGCAGCTTGCCCATGGAGCGCACCCGGCCCTCGCGGATCGCCGTCTTCACGGTCGCCTTGTCGATCTCGGCGCCGATGGTGGCGAGCCGGTAGCTCAAGCCGTCGCGCGCAGTGATCTCCTGCAGGATATCCAGGAACTCATCCACATGAGGCGCGCCTCCGGACGTGCCGGCAGTGCCGATGACATAGGGTACGCCCGCCTTGCGGGCCGCGGCGAGCGACAGGCCGAGGTCGCGCCGCACCTGCTCCCGCTTGGTGAGATGGCGACCGCTGCCAAGATAGTATGGACCAGGATCGGAGGAGCCGTTGTCGGCCCCGACGAGATGCGGGCGCCGCGACATGCCGGCTGCAAGCGATTCCTTCGGATACCCGTATCCGAGATTGCCGGTCAGCGACAGAATCCTGATTTCATCTTCCATTTGCATCTCCAGACATGATCACAAGAGATATTTGCGAGATTTTTTCTCGCTCTATCCTTGTCATGATTTATTTTTTGCTTGATCTATACTTCAAGACACGGTAGCGCTCGGTCATGGCGGCGCTCGCGTCGGCATGGATACCGCGCAGGATCGCGCTTCCGCCGGGACGACCGGATGGCGAGCACGCCCGCGCGGCAGACCCGAGAACAGACACGGAGGAGAAGTCCGATGAATTTCCAGCCCCGCCGCATGCTTGCGGCGACCCTGATCGCGGCGCTGGCCGCGACGGCCGCCTCGGCCTCGGCCATGGAAGTGAAGGTGGCCCTGAACTATCCGGCCAGCGACCCGAGCTCGGTGGCCGCCGAAGGCTTCGCCGAACGCATCAAGGAGCTGAGCGGCGGCGCCATGGAGGTGCAGCTGTTTCCCGCCGGACAGGCCGGCGACAACAAGTCCCAGCTCCAGGCCCTGCAGCTCGGCGCCTTCGAGATCAACATCCAGGGCCTGACGCAATACCCGGCCTATGACGGCCTCAACCTCCCGTATTTCTGGAAGAGCAACGAGCACTTCCTGGAGGTCATCAACGGCGAGCTGTTCGAGCCCACGCGCGAGAAGATGGCCGCCGAGCGCGGCATCCGCATGGTCGGCATCGCCAATCGCGGCTACCGCAACGTGTTGTCGCGCACCAAGCCGCTGCAGTCCATGGACGACTTCAAGGGGCTGAAGATCCGCGCGCCGATGGCGCCGCCCTTCGTCAAGGCGTTCGAGGCGCTGGGCGCGCGGCCGACGCCGGTCGAATGGTCGGAGACCTACAACGCCATGCTGCTCGGCACGGTCGACGCCATGGAGAACGCCAACGGCCTGATCTACTCCACGAAGTTCTACGAGGTCGGCAAGCACCTGACGCTCACCAGGCACCTGGTGGCGCCGTCGTTCTTCATGGTCAGCGAGAAATGGTACAAGAGCCTGACCGACGAGCAGCGCGGCTGGATCGACACCGCCCTCGAAGAGGCCATCGCCAAGGCCCAGGAGATCTACGACGCCGAGGATGCGGAGTTCCTGGACAAGCTGAAGGCGGAAGGCGTCACGATCCACGAGCCGGATCTGGGTCCGTTCGCGGAGGCCAGCGCCGGCGCCATCCGCGAGATCGGCACCGAGGCCTGGGGCGAGGAGCTGTTCAACAAGGTGTCGGCGACCACCGCCCAGTACTGACCGCCGGACACCCCCAAGATCGCGCCGCCCGCTCCCAGCGGGCGGCGTTTTCGTTGTCCCGCGCATGGGCGAGGCCATGCCGCCCTCAGCGCCCCGTCGGCAGCAGAAGATCGGGCAGCCACAGCACCAGAGAGGGGATGAAGGTGCACAGCAGCAGCGTGATGACGAGCGGCACATAGAACGGCGCCACCTCCCGCACCA
>JAEWEX010000071.1 GCA_023389135.1 Pseudomonadota bacterium
CGCAGGGCACGCCGGCCTCCTTCATTGCCCGGATCGCCTCGACCTTGTCGCCCATCTGGCGGATGGTCTCGGCCTTCGGGCCGATGAAGACGATGTTGTGCTCGTCCAGCACCTCGGCGAAGCGGGCGTTCTCGGAGAGAAAGCCGTAACCCGGATGGACGGCGTCGGCGCCCGTGATCTCGCAGGCGGCCAGCAGGGACGGGATGTTGAGGTAGCTCTCGCGCGCCACCGGCGGGCCGATGCACACGCTCTCGTCGGCGAGCCGCACATGCATGGCGTCGGCGTCGGCGGTGGAATGGACCGCCACGGTGGCGATGCCGAGTTCCTTGCAGGCGCGCAGCACGCGCAGCGCGATCTCGCCGCGATTGGCGATGAGGACCTTGTCGAACATGCGCAGGTCCGCGCTCACTCGATGATCAGGAGCGGCTCGCCGTATTCCACCGGCTGCGCGTCCTCCACGAGGATTTCCTTGACGGTGCCGGACCTGGCGGCCGGGATCGCGTTCATGGTCTTCATGGCCTCGACGATCAGCACCGTCTGGCCGGCGCGCACCTGCGAGCCGACCTCGATGAACGGCTTGGCGCCGGGCTCCGGCGAGAGGTAGGCGGTGCCGACCATGGGCGACAGCAGCGCGCCGGGGTTCTTGGCGGGGTCGGCCACGGCGGCAACGGCGGGGGCCGCCGGCGCGGCGGGCGCCGCTGCCGCGGGCGCCGCGACCGTCACCGCGGCGGACTGGACCTGGCGCGCCACCCTGATCCGCAGGTCGTCGTTCTCGATCTCGATTTCCGTCAGGTTGGTCTCGGCCAGCAGCCTGGCGAGGTCGCGGATCAGGTCTTGATCGAAGGACGGACGCTCTTTGGACATCTTGCTCTTCTTCCTCAGCGGCCCGCCGCGGCGAGACGCGCCACGGCCTCGACGGCCAGTTCGTATCCGGTGGGGCCAAGCCCCGCGATGACGCCGGTGACCACCGGCGAGACATGGGAATGGCTGCGAAAGCTCTCCCGCGCATGGACGTTGGAGAGATGCACCTCGACGCAGGGCAGCGCCACCGCCGACAGCGCGTCGCGCAGCGCCACCGAGGTGTGCGTGAAAGCCGCCGGATTGATGACGATGCCGGCCGCGGTCCCGCGGGCCTCCTGGATCCAGTCCACCAGCACGCCCTCGTGGTTGGACTGGCGGAAGTCGATGTCGAAGCCCAGCGTGTCGGCGCGCGCCCCGGCCCGCCGCTCCACGTCCGCCAGCGTCTCGTGGCCGTACACCCCCGGCTCGCGCGTGCCGAGCAGGTTGAGATTCGGTCCGTTGAGGACGAGGATGGTCGGACGCTTGCGCACGGATGGAGCCCCTGCCGGGGCGGACGGCCCCGGGCCAAGGCGGCCCTTATAGGCGCGGCGAACGCGCGAGAAAAGCCGCGCGCGCCAAATTGCGGCTCAGCCGCAGGAGGTCGCCCCGCATTCGCGGACATTGGCGATGGCCTCGGTCAGGGTCTCGATGCCGACCGCGCCGGGGATCACCTCCTTGCCGATGACGTAGCTGGGGGTGCCGGTGATGCCCAGCGCCCGGGCCAGCGTGTGCCCCTCGCGCAGGAACGCCTCGACCTCCGGCGTCGACAGCGCCGCCTCGATCTTGGCGGTGTCGAGGCCCAGCCCGCTGGCCACCTGCAGCGCGCGGCCGCCGTCGATGGCGCCGGATTCGGCCAGCAGCGCGCGGTGGAACTCCAGATACCGCTCGGGCTGGGTGGTGTGGACCGCGGCCGAAACCAGCGCCGCGTCCGCGGAGCCCTGGCTCAGCAGCGGGAACTCCTTCAGCACGATCCTGAGCTGGGGATCCTTCTCCAGCAGCGCGTTCATGTCGTCGAGCGCGCTTTTGCAGTAGCCGCAATTGTAGTCGAAGAACTCGACCAGCGTGACGTCGCCATCCGGGTTGCCCAGCACGGTCTGGTTCGGCGAGTTGAAGATCTGCTCGCCCATCTTCTCGAACACCTGCTCCAGCTGCGCGCTCTGGGCGACCCGGTCGCGGTCCTGCAGGGCGGCGGCCATCTCGCGCAGCAGTTCGGGGTTGTCGAGCAGGTAGTCGCGCACGATCGCCTCGACCGCGCCGCGGTCGATGGCGGCGGCCGCGACGGGAGCCTCGCTGCGCTCGCGCACCAGAATCTGCGGCAGGAACAGGAAGCCGGGCGCGAGAACGGCGGCGACGCCGAGGCCGATGGCGATGCGGGGTGCTGACACGGAAGCTGCCGATCCTGTTGGGGCGTGGAATCGCGGGCGAGACTACTTCAGCTTCGGCGCGCGGTAATTCACGATGTCGTCGGCCCGCAGCCAGCCGGGCGAGCCGGTGGCCAGCCGCGTCTTGGCCCGCGCCGCCAGCTGCTTGGACAGTTGCAGGTTGCCCTCGTGAAACGCCGCCTGCGCCGAGGCGAGGTCGGCCTCCGCATTGCGGCCCATGCGGCCATAGGCCATGGCCAGCGAGCGGTGGCCCAGCACCGAACTCGGCTCGCGCGCCAGCGCCGCCTGGAGCTCGCGCACCGCCGCCTCGTTGTTGCCGGCCGCCACCAGCGCCTGGCCGTAGAGCATGCGGATCAGGCCGGACTGCGGCGCGAGCTGGACCGCCTTCTGCAGCGGGCCCACGGCGTCGCGGACGCGGCTGTTCTCGTAATAGGCCTGGCCCTTCAGCTCCCAGAAATAGGGATTGTCCGGCTGCTCGCGGATCAGCGCGTCGATCTGCGGGATCGCGTCCTCGACCCGGCCGTGGACATAGGTCGAGATGGCGCGCGCATAGCGGGCGGGCATGGAG